>NZ_QTPZ01000025.1:0-119351 GCF_003853505.1 Burkholderia sp. Bp9015 | reverse complement strand
TGGTTGTTGTCCATGTGATACAGGAACGAGCCGCCGTAGGTGTCCGACTTCAGCGGCCAGCCGGCCGTGTGGATCACGAGGCCCGGCTTGTGCTTCTCGGGATCGATCTCCCACAGTTCCTTGATGCCGATCCCGTAGGCCTGCGGATCGGCGTTCGCGTCGAGCTTGAACTTCGAGATCAGCTGACGGCCGAGATGGCCGCGGCAGCCTTCGGCGAACAGCGTGTACTTCGCGTGCAGCTCCATGCCGAGCTGGAAGTTCTCGGTCGGCTCGCCGTCCTTGCCCACGCCCATGTTGCCGGTGGCGACGCCTTTCACGGAGCCGTCGTCGTTGTACAGAATCTCGGCAGCCGGAAAGCCCGGGAAGATCTCGACGCCCAGGGCTTCCGCCTGCTGGCCGAGCCAGCGCGTGACGTTGCCGAGTGAGATCACGTAGTTGCCGTGGTTCTGGAAGTTGGCGGGCAGCGCCCAGTTCGGCGTCGTGACCGCGCTCTTTTCCGACAGGAACAGGAAGCGGTCTTCCGTCACCTCGACGTTCACGGGCGCACCCTGTTCCTTCCAGTCGGGAAACAGTTCGGTGATCGCGCGCGGGTCCATCACCGCGCCCGACAGGATGTGCGCGCCGATCTCGGAACCCTTCTCGAGCACGCACACGCCGATCTCGGTGCCTTTCTCGGCGGCCAGTTGCTTGAGCCGGATCGCGGCCGACAGCCCGGCCGGGCCGCCGCCGACGATCACGACGTCGTATTCCATCGATTCGCGCGGGCCGTATTGTTCAATAAGAGAAACGTGGGACATGAACGTACAAGAAGGCGGGGATTAGCGTCCGACTGGCTCGATCGCGATCGAGATCAGGCGGGAGTCGAGTGCGTCGGACTGCAGGTCGATTTCTTCGCTGCGGCCGTCGAGCCACAGGCCATGCATCGGCAGCAGGGTCTGGGTACTGAGCGACGCGCTGCTGAAGCGCCATTGGCCGGCCGCGCAAATCAGCAGATGCGTCGGCGCCGGCGTCACGCGGCGTGAATGCGTCGCCACGCTCACGGTGGCCCGGCAGGCCGCGCGGCGCGTCATCACGTTGAGGACGTGCGTAGGCCGTACGATGTCAGTCGTCCACACCGGCAAATCGCCGGGAAAGTACGCCGGCACGATCGGGTGCGCGACGAGATGCCCGTCCTGCGCGCGCAGTTCGACGCTCGAGTTGTCGACCGGCACGAGTATCCGGTCGACGCCCGGAAACTGCGAGAAGCGGGCCGATCCGTCGAGCGTTGCGAGACTGATACGCCAGTCCACGTTGCCGTCGGAGTCGATGCGGCTGGCGATCGTTCGCGTGACGCCCGCGCCGTTCGCCCAGGCTTCAGACTCGACTTGCGCGCAATCGATAAACCGGACGGACGGATAGTGCGACGCCGACGGTGCAGTCCCGCTGGAGGAACGTGGTGCAGGCACGCGCGGGACGCCGCCCTGCCCGGAATCCGGGTGCGTCATGCACCACCCCCGGCCTCGACGTGACGTTCGAGTGCAGCCATCACGTCGAACAGGTCCCCCACGAAGCCCACGTCCGCAAACGAGAAGATGGGCGCATCCGGATCCTTGTTGACGGCGACGATCAACTTCGAATCCTTCATGCCGGCCAGGTGCTGAACGGCGCCCGAGATCCCGAACGCGAGATAAGCGTCGGGGGCGACGGTCTTGCCGGTTTGCCCGACCTGGATCGCGTTCGGTGCGTAGCCGGCATCGACCGCGGCACGTGATGCGCCGAGGGCTGCGCCGACACGCGACGCGAGCGTGCCGAGCCGCGCCATGTTCTCGCTGGACGCGAGCCCACGCCCGCCTGACACGACGATCGGCGCATTCGCGAGATCGATGCCGGCTGTCTGGGCGCCGTTGCGTTCGATGAGCGTTGTCGCGGCGAATGCGGGCGGCGCATCCACGGAATCGATCGGTGCCGGTTCCGCTCGCGCGCCTGCCGCCGCGAACGACGATGCGCGCACGGTCGCAAAGCTGGTCTCGCGCGCGCTTTCGACGGTCGCGACGATGCTTCCCGCATACAGGCCGCGCACGAAGCGTCCGTCGTCCGTGATGCCGGTCACGTCCGCGACGAACGCCGCACCGGTGAGGGCCGCGGCCCGCGGCAACGCGTTCCGGCCCAGCGTGCGATGGGCGGCCGCGATCAGCGTGTAGCGTGGCGCCAGTCCGGCAAGCAGCACGGCGAGGCTTTCCGGCGTGACGGCGCCGGCCGTGCCGGGCAGATCGGGCCGGAGTACACGGTCGACGCCGTCGATCAGCGCGGCTTGCGCGGCCGCCGCGGGATCGAGCACAAGCACGTCGACAGGATGCCGGCATGCCGTTGCGGCAGTCACGACGCGCCGGACCGTATCCGGCAGCGTATGGTCGGCCGTGGTTTCGGCGATGACGAGCGTTCTCATGCGGAGACTCCTGTATGGGCAAAGACGTTGTGCGCCGCGAGCGCGGCGATCAGTGCGTCGATGTCGGCAACGCGGTGACCCGAGCGCTGTACGGTGGGCTCGTCGAGTTGCACTGCGCGCGACGACGGTGCGAGGTCGACTGCGAATCGCGTGGCGGGAACGATTGCGAGCGGCTTCTGCTTGGCCTTGACGATACTCGGCAGCGTCACGCGTCGCGGTTCGGCCAGGCGCAGGTCGGCGCTCACGACGGCGCGTCCGGTCAGCCGCCAGGTCGCGGTGCCGCTGTCGTCGCCGCACGTGACGCGCCAGCCGTCGCCTTCGGGTGCGAGAGCCGTCGCGTCGAGACCTTGCGGCCAGCCGAGCAGGCCGGCGAGCATGGGCGCGACGCCGCCGGTGTCGTCGTCGATCGCCTGCTTGCCGCAAAGCACGAGGTCGTAAGGCGACGTGCCGAGGTATGCGTGGAGCAACCGTGCGACGCCCAGCGAGTCGAGCGACGCGGCGACGTCGCCGGTGTCGATCAGGATCGCGTCGTCGGCACCCATGGCCAGGCCGGTGCGCAGCACGTCCTGGCAAGCGGCCGCGCCGCACGTGACCACGCTCACCTGGGCGGCATGGCCGGCCTCGCGCAGGCGCAGCGCCATCTCGAGTGCGCATTCGTCGAACGGGTTGATGGACATCTTGAGGCCGGTCGTCTCGATCGAGCCGGTTGAACCGACCCGCACGCGCACGTTCGGATCGACGACGCGCTTGACGGGCACCAGTATCTTCAGGGGCATGGGAATGTCTCGTCGAAAGGATGAAGATCAGGACACGGCGCCGAGGCCATACTTGCCGGTGAGCAAGGCGCCGGTCGCAAAGCGTTCGAGCGAGTAAGGGGCGAGCGACACGTCGGTCGGCTGTCCGAGCGCATGCTGTGCGAGCAGTTTGCCGATGCCGGGCGACAGCTTGAAGCCGTGGCCCGAGAAACCGAAGCCAACCACGAGTCCGTCGATGTCGCCGATGTTGCCAAGCACCGGGTTCCAGTCGGGGGTCACGTCGTAGACGCCGGTCCACGACGACGCGAGCCCGGCTGTCTCGTAGGCGGGAAAGCGTTCGGCGACCTGCGCACCGACTTCGGCGACGTAATCCAGCGAAATGTCGCCCTGTTCGGTTTCCGGCGCATTCAGCGTCTCGCCGACGACGCCCTCGGAGACCAGCATCTGGCTGCCGCCATAGCTGCGGTAATAGAGCATGCCGGGCGAGCCCAGGTCCTTGAACGCCGGCATCTGGAACGAATATCGTGCGTCGCACTCGAGCGCCAGCACGGTGTGCCGTTCCGGTTTCACGGGTAGCGGGACGTCGATCCAGCCGGACAGTTCCGGGGTCCAGATGTTCTGCGTACTGATCAGCGTGCCGCACATGAAGCGGCCGGCGCTCGTGTCGACGCCGACGATGCGGCGGCCGTCACGCACGACCCCCGTCACGGTCGTGCCTTCGAGAATCTTCACGCCGCGCCGGCGTGCCGATTTCGCGAAGCTAGTCGCGACGAGATAGGCGTCGGCGAAGCCCGCTTCCGGCTCGAAGCCGATCAGCGCCGCGTCGTCGAACCGTGCGATCGGCAGGCGGGCACGTGCGTCGTCCCGATCGAGCAACTGCACCTCGATGTCCATCGCGCGTTGCGCGTCGAGCGACGCGCGCAGCGGCTCGAGCTTCGCCCCCTCCGGCGCACAGATCATGTAGCCGCACTTGACGAGCCCGCACGACGCCTCGTCGTCGCCGACGTATTCGGCGAAGTTGTTGAAGGCCGACCACGACGAGCGCGCCAGCTCGACGTTCTGGCGGACCGAATAATGCGTGCGCAGCAGGCCGGACGATTGCGACGTGGTGCCGGCGCCGATCATGCCCCGTTCGATGACGAGCACGTTGCGTGCGCCGAGCGACGCAAGATGATGCGCGACCGACGTGCCGATCACGCCGGCACCGATCACGATGAAGTCGAAGTGGCTCATGGCTTCCCTCTGGATGGACGACGTGCCGATTCTAGGGAGCCGCGGTGCCGCCGAATTTTGTATTAGGCAAACTTATGCAACGTGCCCGGAAGTGCTCATCCTGCGTCCGGGCAGGCCGAATCGGCGCACCATGCGTTCCGTATTGCCGGAATGGACGCCGCCGCCACTGGAGCCTCTATGCGACGCACCCTATCGCCCATCGACCTGCGTGCCCTGCAGGCCTTCGTCGCCGTGTGCGAGACCGGTTCGATGACCGCCGCGGCCAGGCGGATCGGGGTCAGCCAGAGCGCGATCAGCCAGGCGATTTCCGCCCTCGAGCGCGAACAGGGGACGGTGCTGTTCGATCGGGACAGCCGCCCGCCGCGCCCCAATCTCGCCGGCCGGGCATTGCTGGAACTGGCCGGCCCGCTGCTCGAGCATGCGCAGATGGTCAGCACGCGCGTCGGCGATGCGTCGGACGCGGGGCGGGTGCCCGTGCGGCTCGGCTGCGTCGACTCGTTCGCGGCGACGGTCGGCCCGGAACTGATTCGCGCGGTGTCGGGCACGTCGCGACAGATTTCGATGTGGTCCGGGATCACGCCGGGTTTGAGCAAGCAATTGCATGACCGGGAGATCGACGTCGCCGTATGTACGCAGACCACGCTCAGCGACGCGCGTATCGTCGAAGTCCCGTTGTTCTCCGAAGCATTCGTCGCGGTCGTCGCGCGCGCGCATCTGGCCGGGCGCCAGCAGGCCGACTGGCGAACGCTGGCCGCCGAACTGCCGTTGATCCGTTACACCGCACGTTCCGTGATCGGCCAGCAGGTCGAGCGGTTCGCGCGCCATCTCGGCATTGATAGCCCGAGGCGCTTCGAATTCGACGCGACGGATCCGCTGCTGAGCCTGGTTGCCGCCCGGCTCGGCTTCGCGATCTCGACGCCGCTGTGCCTGTGGCAGGCGCGCCATTACCTCGGCGACGTCGTGGTCGTGCCGCTGCCGGGCGGCCGGCTCGGCCGGCGCGATTTCTTTCTCCTGCACCGACAGGGCGAGTGGGAGGACTTCGTCACGGAGATCATCGAGCTGACGCGCGGCGTGCTCGACCATTCGATCCGGCCGGCGCTTGCGCGCGCCGTGCCGCAGTTACCCGAAGATGCATTGCTTTGATTCGTACGGAGTGCTCGATGAGTGACCTATACACGCTGCAACGCGGCGATGCGCCGCTGCTGATTTCGATTCCGCACCTGGGAACGGCGATACCCGCGCCGTTGCGCGACGCGTACACCGACCGCGCGCTGACACTCGCCGATACCGACTGGCACCTCGACCGACTGTACGCGTTCGCGACCACGCTCGGCGCGACGATGCTCGGTGCGACGGTTTCACGTTACGTGATCGACCTCAATCGTCCGTCGGACGACGAGAGCCTGTACCCGGGCCAGACGACGACGGGCTTGTGTCCGACCGAAACGTTTCGGGGCGAGCCCGTCTATCGCGAAGGATCCGAACCGGATGCGGCGGAGAAAGGTCGCCGGGTCGACGCATACTGGCAGCCGTACCACATGGCGCTGGCGGCCGAGCTGGCGCGGCTGCGCGAGCGTCACGGGCACGTGCTGCTTTGGGAAGCGCACTCGATCGCGAGCCTGCTGCCGCGGCTGTTCGACGGCAAGCTGCCCGACCTGAACATCGGCACGCAGGACGGCAGGACCGTCGCGCCGTCCGTGCAGGCCGCGGTCGAGCGCGAGGCTGCCGCAAGCCCGTTCACGTGGGTCGCCAACGGTCGCTTCAAGGGCGGCTTCATCACCCGCTCGTCCGGCCGGCCGTCACACGGCGTGCATGCGATCCAGCTGGAGATGTGCCAGTCGACCTACATGGACGAAGCTTTCCCGTTCGCCTACGACACCGAACGCGCGGCCCGCGTGCAGCCGACCGTGCGCCGGATGATCCGGGCGGCGCTGGATGCGCTGGCGGCACTGCCGCGGCTCGCAGCATAAGGAACGCTGATACATCTTCGTAATCGGGGTTCCCGTATCAGTGCGACGTTGCACCGAAGTTGGCGTGGCGCTGCACCCGCAGCACGCAGGGAGCGGGTTCTCACCCGCTGACGCACGGGTGCCATCTCGCCCGAAGTGTTTATTCACGGGAATCTTTGATTCCTGTAGATAAACCTGGCACGAGGCTTGCATTATCTCTCGCGACGGGAGGGTCATTCGTCGGCAGGGGGGCCGTAGACGAAGATCGACAGGAACTGGATCGGGGTCTTGATCAGGCGTTCCGGGCCGTGCGGTACGTCGGCGCGGAATGTCAGGGTGTCGCCCGGATGCAGGATGTAGGTCTGCTGACCGTGCCGGTATTCGATCACGCCCTTGAGCATGTGGATGAACTCGGTGCCGGGATGCTCGAAGACGGGAAAGCGTTCCGCCTGGTCCTCCATCGTGATCAGGAACGGCTCGAAGGTTTTACGCGGACCCTGGTCGTAGGCGAGCAGATGGTAGGTGTGGCCGCTTTTCGTGCCTTTCCGGACGACTTCCATGCCAGCGCCCTTCTTCACGAGCTGGGCGCCGCCCTGCGGGACGTCGAAGTTGCGGAACAGCACGGCCATGGAGACGCCGAGCGCCTGGGCAATGCGGTGGAGTACGTCGAGACCGGTCGAGGTCTGAGCGTTTTCGATCTTCGACAGCATGCCGCGGCTGATGCCGGCCTGTTCGGCGACCTGGGCGATGGTCAGGCCGTGGCTCTGGCGAAGCTCGCGGATGGTCGACCCGAGATAGCGTTCGAGCGGGGTCTTGCTGTCGTCAGCGGTATGCATCGTCGACCTCGGAAAAAGGGGCAAGGGTAGCAGATTGTGGTACGCGCGCCGGCACGGTCGGGACCGCCGGCGTGCGCACCGCAAGTTTCATATGGGGAATTATTGTTTCACAACAATAAATCCCTTCGCATGCAGAAGGCGTGATCGCAGCGTACCGGACGCGGTGCTTGCCTCATGTCGCGCAATTGGGCCGCTCGCCAGCCGGGCGGATTCCACAAACCAGTGAACGCAGCAGTTGCAAGGAGAGACGATGAACCTGAACGATGCGAGCCCGTTGCCAGTCAACGCACTCGGAAGCGTACCGCGCTTCGATTCGGTGGACGAAGCGCAGACATACCTTGCGCAACACGGTGTGAAGTATGTGCTCGCGCAATTCGTCGACATTCACGGCGTGGCCAAGGCGAAATCGGTGCCGGTCGCGCATCTGGGCAGCGTGCTGACCGCGGGCGCGGGTTTCGCGGGCTTTGCGATCTGGGGTGTCGGCATCGAGCCGAACGGGCCGGACTACATGGCGGTCGGCGATCTCGCGACGCTGACGCCGGTGCCGTGGCAGTCCGGGCTCGCGCGCATCGCGTGCGACGGTCACGTCGACGGCGCACCGTGGGCGTTCGATTCACGCGTGACGCTGAAGAAGCAGGTTGCCCGCCTGACCGAGCGCGGATGGACGCTCTTTACCGGCCTCGAGCCCGAATTTTCGCTGCTGAAGCGCTCCGCGTCGGGCACGCTCGAGCCTTGCGATCCGAGCGATACGCTGGCGAAGCCCTGCTACGACTACAAGGGGCTGTCCCGCACGCGCGTGTTCCTGGAAAAGCTCACCGAATCGCTGCGCGCGGTCGGCATCGACGTCTACCAGATCGACCACGAGGACGCGAACGGGCAGTTCGAGATCAACTACACGTATACCGACTGCCTGACGTCGTGCGATCACTACGTGTTCTTCAAGATGGCCGCGTCGGAAATCGCGAACGAGCTCGGGATGATCTGTTCGTTCATGCCGAAACCCTTCGCGAACCGCCCGGGCAACGGCATGCACATGCACATGTCGATCGGCGACGGCAAGCGCAACCTGTTCGCCGACGCCGACGATACGCTCGGCATGGGCCTGTCGGCACTCGGCTACCGGTTCACGGCGGGCCTGCTCGCGCATGCGTCCGCGCTGGCGGCGCTCTGCAACCCGACGGTGAACTCGTACAAGCGCCTCGTCGTCGGGCGCTCGCTGACCGGCGCGACCTGGGCGCCGGCCTACATCAGCTACGGCGACAACAATCGCTCGACCATGGTGCGGATGCCAGGCGGCCGGATCGAACTGCGTCTGCCGGACGGCGCATGCAACCCGTATCTCGCGACGGCGGCCGTGATCGCCGCCGGGCTCGACGGCATCGACCGCGACCTGTCGCCGGGTGCGCCGGCGAACGAGAACCTGTACGAGTGGCCTGCGCAGAAACTTCGCGACCACGGCATCGGCGTGCTGCCGCAAAACCTTGGCGAGGCGCTCGACGCGCTCGAGGCCGACCGGACGATCTGCGATGCGCTCGGGCCGGTGGTCGACGAGTTCATCAAGCTCAAGCGAATGGAGTGGCTGGAATACATGCGCCACGTATCGGACTGGGAAATCAAGCAGTACGTCGAATTTTTCTGAGGAGCAGGCAACATGTGTGGAATCGTAGGATTGCTGGTCAAGACACCGGCGTTGCGCGACCGGCTCGGCGAGCTGATGGTGCCGATGCTGATCGGCATGACCGAACGCGGCCCGGATTCGGCCGGTCTCGCGGTGTTCGGCGACGCGGTCGAGCCGAACCAGCGCAAGCTGAGCCTGTACTCGGGCTTTACGGATGAAGGCGAGCATTTTCCGTGGGACGTGCTGCTCGATCGGCTGAAGGCGTCCGTCGACGCCGCGGCGCGTGTCGATGCGAAGGGAAACCACGCGGTGCTGACCGTCCACGCGCAGGCCGACACGGTCAGGCACTGGCTGAACGAGCATTACCCGCGCGTGTACCTGCTGTCGGCCGGGCGCTCGATCGACCTGTACAAGGACATCGGCCTGCCCGCGGAGATCGCCGCGCGTTACGCGTTCGGCGGCCTCAAGGGTTCTCACCTGGTCGGCCATACGCGGATGGCGACCGAGTCCGCGGTGACGCCGGATCGCGCACATCCGTTTACGGCCGGCGAGGACTTCTGCCTGGTCCACAACGGCTCGCTGTCGAACCCTTACGGCGTGCGCCGGAAGCTGGAGCCGAAGGGCATTCATTTCGATACCGACAACGACACGGAGGCGGCGTGCCGCTTCCTCGAATGGCGACTGCGCGAGGGCGACACGCTGCCGGTCGCACTGCAGAAGGGCTTCGAGGAGCTCGATGGCTTCTACACGTTCCTGATGGGGACGCCCACCGAGCTGGCGCTGATTCGCGACCCGTTCGCATGCAAGCCGGCCGTCGTCGCCGAGAACGACGACTATGTCGCGATCGCGTCGGAATTTCGCTCGCTCGCGCATCTGCCGGACATCAGGAACGCCAAGGTATTCGAACCCGCACCCGAGGAGATGTACGTATGGAACGCATGACATTCGACCTTGAGCACGCAACCGTCAGGGACGTCAACCAGTACCTGCACGGCAGCGCGGACGTGCTCGACGGGCAGGCGATCGTCGTGGCCTCGCCGAACGGTGCGCACAACATCGCGGTCGGCGTGGACGCCGACGTGACCGTGACGATCGATGGCCACGCCGGCTATTACGCCGGCGGCATGAACCAGCGCGCCACGATCGTCATCGAGGGCAGCGCCGGGACCGGCGTCGCGGAAAACATGATGAGCGGCAAGGTGCACGTGAAGGGTTTCGCGTCGAACGGCGCGGGTGCCTCCGCGCACGGCGGGCTGCTCGTGATCGATGGCGACGCCGGGTTGCGTTGTGGCATCTCGCTGAAAGGGGGCGACATCGTCGTCGGCGGGTCGGTCGGCAGCTTCTCCGCATTCATGGCCCAGGCGGGCCGGATGGTGATCTGCGGTGACGCGGGCGACGCACTCGGTGATTCGCTCTACGAAGCAGTGCTCTACGTGAAGGGTGAAGTGAAGTCGCTCGGCGCGGACGCGCAGTTCGAGCCGATGGCCGACGCGGACTTCAGTGCCGTCGCGGCGCTGCTCGATGCGGCCGGGCTCGACCACGATCCGCGCGCGTTCAGGCGCATCGCTTCGGCCCGCACGCTCTACCACTGGAACGCCGACGCGAACCAGGAATATTGAATCCACGCTCCATCGAGGCAACGCCATGGAAGTCAAACCCATTCATTTCGCCCGCTTGCAGCAGGAAGAGTCGTACGGCTACGACCGCAAGACGATCGACTACATCCACACGGCCGCCCAACGCGGCCTGTACGAGATTCGCGGCCTCGGGGCGAAGCGTCACGTACCGCACTTCGACGATCTGCTGTTCCTCGGTGCTTCGCTTTCGCGTTACCCGCTCGAAGGATATCGCGAGAAATGCACGACGCAGACCGTGCTCGGCACGCGCTTCGCGAAGAAGCCCGTCGTGCTCGACATCCCGATCACCGTGGCCGGGATGAGCTTCGGCGCGCTGTCGGCGAACGTCAAGGAAGCGCTCGGCCGCGCGGCGACGGCGGCCGGCACGTCGACGACGACCGGCGACGGCGGGATGACGCAGGAGGAGCGCCGTTCGTCGAAGACGCTCGTCTACCAGTGCCTGCCGTCGCGCTACGGCTTCAATCCCGACGACGTGCGCCGCGCCGATGCGATCGAGGTCGTGATCGGGCAGGGTGCGAAGCCGGGCGGCGGCGGCATGCTGCTCGGACAGAAGGTCAATCCGCGCGTGGCGTCGATGCGCACGCTCCCGGCGGGCGTCGACCAGCGCTCGGCGAGCCGCCATCCGGACTGGACCGGCCCGGACGATCTCGCGATCAAGATCCAGGAACTGCGCGAGATCACCGACTGGGAAAAGCCGATCTACGTGAAGGTCGGGGCAACGCGCACGTTCAACGACGTGAAGCTCGCGGTGCATGCGGGCGCGGATGTCGTCGTGGTCGACGGGATGCAGGGCGGCACGGCGGCAACCCAGACCTGCTTCATCGAGAACGTGGGCATTCCGACGCTGGCGGCGGTCCGTCAGGCCGTCGCCGCGCTCGAGGACCTGAACATGAAGGGGCAGGTTCAACTGATCGTGTCGGGCGGCATTCGCACCGGTGCGGACGTCGCCAAGGCGCTCGCGCTCGGCGCGGATGCCGTCGCGATCGGCCAGGGGGTGCTGATGGCGCTCGGCTGCAACAGCGAATCGTACTTCCAGGACGGCATGCTGCATTCGGCTGCGGCAGATTACGCGGCGCTGCATACGTCGCCGGGTTTCTGTCACCACTGTCATACCGGCAAGTGTCCGGTGGGCGTGACGACGCAGGACGCGGTGCTCGAAAAGCGTCTCGAGCCGGAAGAGGGCGCGCGTCGTGTGCGCAATTACCTGAAGACGCTGAACATGGAGCTGACCACCATCGCGCGCGCCTGCGGCAAGCAGAACGTTCATCACCTGGAGCCGGAAGATCTCGTCGCGCTGACGGTCGAGGCGGCCGCGATGGCGCGCGTGCCGCTGGCCGGCACGTCGTGGATTCCGGGCGAGCGGTCATGACCGCGGTGTGACGGTGCGCGCGACATGGCGCCGCGCAGTAGCGGGCGGCGTCATGTCGTCGGTCGCTTCAGACGCCGCGACCCGCTCGGTGCCTCCGTGCGGTGTCGCGGTCATTCCCGATTTTGCTGGTTCGTCATCGGTTATCGCGTGCATCGCGGGGCGGTGCATGCCTTGCTTCGAGGAAACGACATGAAAAAGACGATTGGCTGGATTCTGTGCGCGTGGCTCGCATTGCTGGCGCTACCCGTGTTCGCGGACGACAAGGTGGCGGCGGTGCCGGTGCCGAACAAGGGCGACACCGCGTGGATGATCGTCGCGACGCTGCTCGTCGTGATGATGGCGGCACCCGGGCTCGGCCTTTTCTACGGCGGAATGGTGCGGGCGAAGAACATGCTGTCGATCCTGATGCAGACGCTCGTGGTGTTCTGCCTGCTCGGCGTTCTGTGGGCGGTATACGGTTACAGCATCGCGTTCACCGAAGGCAACGCGTTCTTCGGCGGGCTCTCGAAGGCGTTCCTGGTCGGCATCACGCCGGATTCGACCGCCGCGACCTTCAGCAAGGGCGTCGTCATTCCGGAGTTCATCTACGTGTCGTTCCAGCTGACGTTCGCCGCGATCACGCCCGCGCTGATCGTGGGGGGCATCGCCGAACGCGCGAAATTCTCCGCGGTGCTGGCGTTCATGGTGCTGTGGTTCACCTTCTCGTACCTGCCGATTGCGCACATGGTCTGGTACTGGGCGGGCCCGGACGCTTACACGAGCGCCGCGGCGGCCGACAAGGCCGGCGCGACGGCCGGCTTCTTGTTCCAGAAGGGCGCGATCGATTTCGCAGGCGGCACCGTGGTGCATATCAATGCAGGCATCGCGGCGCTGGTCGGCGCGATCATGATCGGCAAGCGGGCGGGGTTCGGCAGGGAGACGATGGCGCCGCACAATCTGACGATGACGATGATCGGCGGGTCGCTGCTGTGGGTCGGCTGGTTCGGATTCAATGTGGGCTCCGCGCTCGAGGCAAGCGGCGCGGCGACGCTCGCATTCGTCACGACGCTTTTGGCGACCTGTGCGGCGACGGTGTCGTGGACGTTCGTCGAATGGTCGCTGAAGAAGAAACCGTCCATGCTCGGCGCGGTGTCCGGCGCGATCGCGGGGCTGGTCGTGATCACCCCGGCATGTGGGTTCGTCGGGCCGATGGGCGCGATCGCGATGGGGTTGATCGCGGGCATCGTCTGCTATTGGGGCGTCAACGGGCTCAAGCGCCTTCTCGGTGTCGACGATTCGCTCGACGTATTCGGCGTCCACTGCATCGGCGGCATCGCGGGTGCGCTGCTCACCGGGGTATTCGCGTCGCCGTCGCTGGGCGGAACCGGGATCTACGACTACGTGGCAAACAAGGTCGCCGACTACCACATCGGCGAGCAACTGATTGCGCAGTGCTGGGGCGTCGGGACCTCGCTCGTGTGGTCGGCGGTCGTGTCGGTTGCCGCATTCAAGCTGGTCGACATGACGATCGGTCTGCGTGTCGACGGTGAGCGCGAACGTGAGGGTCTCGACGTCAGTTCGCACGGGGAGACGGCTTACCATTCGTGACGATCGCGTAGCCGCAAGCGCGCATTGTGCGCCGGTTCGCCGTCCCTATCCGGGGCGGTTGAACTGCATCGGTTGTCAAACGGGGCGGCGGGATCGATTAAGGCAGAGCATCGACGGATGACTGAATTCGGCGGCAATTCGTCGTTCATCTGTCTGCCCGACGAACGCTTCGATTGCCAGCGCTCCAGTGCGGAAGTTACTTGCCGTGCTCCTCCCATACCTTCGACCATGAACGAATCGCCTCGAGATTCGTACGGATATCACACAGTACGCCGTCGGCACCCTGGGGATGAAATTGATGTCTGCGAACGCTGTAGAAGTCCTGGGCGAGGATCCTGATGTGACCTACCCTGTCGGCGCAGTAGCCGCAGCGAGCGCGAATGCGACCATGCAGAAGCTCGAGTTGTTCCAGGGCCGAAGGGTTTGGAGCAGCGAGATCGTTTTCGCGAAAAATTGCTTCTATCTCGGCTGCGACGTCGCGAATGATTTCAGATGTCTTCATGGAAAACTTTATCCATAACACCGTGGGCGTTAGCTAGGTAAGATTGGTGAAAATGGGATTTAACAAAGTATAACGTTTCGATCGCGCCATTTTCTTTTTTTCAAAAAATAAGTCGCTGGTAGCCCGGATTTTCGTGGGTATCCCTATTGGCGTCTAATGCGAGTTATTTGGCGCATTTCGATAATGATTAAATGCAATGCAAATCCCATAATGAAGTAACGGGAATTTATGAAAGCCGCGCCATGGGGAATTTGGTCGGCAAGCGAGTCGTCATTGCCGGTGGTCCCGGTGGCTTCAGCGTCGGCGCGGCCAGGTGTCGTAATGAACCTGACGATGGGAGAGAAGGGTGATGGACCCGATAACCGCATTGCGCTTTTCGCGACGCAGCACCGCGGAGCAGGTCACCGAGGGCCTGGATCTCTCCGGCCGGACGATCCTGATCACGGGCTGTAATTCTGGTATCGGTCTTGAAACGACGCGGGTTTTGGCAATGCGCGGCGCCCGCATCATTGCCGTCGCGAGGGATGAAGACAAGGCGCGCGCCGCCCTGGCGATCGCCGACGCCGCAGATGGCATGGCCGTTGGAGCCGAACTGACCGATCTCGCTTCCGTTGCCCGGGCCGCCGACCGCATTCTCGCGTGCGGCATCACCCTCGATGCCGTCGTCACCAATGCCGCGATAATGGCGCTGCCAAAGCTGGAGACGGTGAACGGCGTGGAAAAGCAGTTCTTCGTCAACCATGTCGCCCATCATCTGCTGGTGACGCGGTTGCTGCCTTCAATCAACCGCTCGCGCCCGGGCCGGATCGTCATTGTGGGCAGTCATTCCCATCGCTTTGCTCCAGGCGGGAAAGGCATTGATTTCGACAATCTCGACGGTAGCAACGGCTATCGCGGTTTTCCGTTCTATGGCCAGGCGAAGCTCGCCAACATCCTGTTCGCGAACGAGCTTTCACGCAGAGTGGGTCATGTCGGAATCACTGCAAACGCACTCCATCCGGGACTGATTGGCGCCACGGGCCTGCATCGGCATATGCGCGGGCCGTTCAACTGGATCGTCTCGGCTGCGATGCTGTTCGGCAAAACGGTGCCGCAGGGCGCCGCGACAACGTGCCTGCTGGCCGCGCATCCTGCGCTGAACGGCGTCACCGGCCGTTATTTCGCGGATTGCCGCGCTGCCGAATCCTCGGCCTTCGCCCGGGACGCCGATCTCGCCCGGCGCCTCTGGGAGCGCACCGAGGAAATCATCGCATCCCACGGGATGACCTGATCCCGAACGCTTCGGTTGCCTGCAGGTGTGTGCAAGGGGCAATCGCATCCGCTAGCCGCGTACGCGCGCCTTCTCCGGATCGTAAAAGATCGGGGCGGTCACCCGCGCGTCGATGCGCTTCTGCTGGCCGTCGAGCTTGCCGACGTGGAGCACGTTGCCCGGCTCCGTGTGGTGAACGTCGATTCGCGCGAGCGCGATGCTCCTGCCGAGGATCGGCGAGCGCATGCCGCTCGTGACGACGCCGACCTGTGCCCGCCCGTTGTGCACGCAATCGCCGTGACGGGCCGGTTCGTTGCCGGCGAGTTCGAGCCCGACGAGCCGGCGGTGCGGATGCGCGCTGCGGCGAAGCAGCGCGTCGCGCCCGACGAAGTCATCGGTCTTCGTCGCGAGCGGAACGCTGAAGCCGATGCCGGCCTCGAACGGATCGGTTTCGTCGGTGAATTCGTAGCCGGCAAACACGAGCCCGGCTTCGATCCGCAACAGGTCGAGCGCGTCGAGACCGAGCGGCACGAGTCCGTGCGGCTGGCCCGCCGCCCAGATCGCGTCCCATACGGCTTGCGCGTCGCGCGGATGGCACCAGACCTCATAGCCGAGCTCGCCGGTGTAGCCGGTCCGGCTGACGATGACGGGGCAGCCGTCGTCGCCGCCGAGGCGGCCGATCAGGAAGCGGAACCAGCCGAGGCTGTCGAGCGACGGCTGGGTCGCGGGCGTGCGGATCAGCGCGCGCAGGATCTCGCGGCTGCGCGGCCCTTGCAGCGCGACATTGTGGATCTGGTCGGACGACGACTTGACCCAGGCCTTCATGCCGAGCCTGTTCGCCTGCTCCCGCAGCCAGACACCCGCGAAATCGTCGCCGCAGATCCAGCGGAACGTGTCGGGGCCGAGCCGCATCAGGGTGCCGTCGTCGAGCATTCCGCCGTGCGGATGGCACATCGCCGAGTAGACGACCTGTCCGACCGCGAGCCTGCGCACGTCGCGCGTCAGGCAGTATTGCAACAGGGCCTCGGCGTCGGGGCCGGTGACGTCGAACTTGCGCAACGCGGACAGATCGACGATCGCCGCGCGCTCGCGGCAGCCGTAGTATTCGTCGATCGCGCCGTAGCCGTCGAACCGCGCCGGCAGGTGCCAGCCGCGGTAGTCGGCAAAGTGGCGCGTGAGCGCCGACGTGCGGGCGTGGAAGCCCGACTGGCGCGTCAGCACGGGCGGGGCGTCGGGGGTGGGTCTGATGGCGGTGGACATGGTGACGCGCGCCTCGCTCGAATAGGTTCGGATCCGGATGTCGGTCGGTTGCCACGCGTTCGCGGGGTCGATGTCGTCGGGGCACGACGTGCTGACGCACAGCAGCGGCTTCAGCGCGCGCAGCAGCACGTAGTCGCCCGGGCGCGACCACGGCTCGTCGATCGTCATCTGGCCGTGCGCGTCGATCGAGGTGTTGAAGAAGAAATTGATCGCCGGCCAGCCGGGACGCGCGGCGATGCCGTATTCGGCGAGCACCGCACTGATGTTGTCGCTGCAGTTCGCATGGCCCGGGTAACCCTGCGTGTCGTAATAGCGCGCGGTGCACGCGAGCGCGAACGTGTCGTGCCGGCCGACGGTATCGTGCACGACTTCGAGCATCGGCTGCATGAGCTGATCGAAGAACCGCGAGTACAGACCGGGCATGGGATACGCATGACCGTTCAGCGTGCGGGTGACGGTCGGATCGAGACCGACTTCCCGGTGCCCACCGAGCGCGTCGAGATCGAATGCGACGAAATCGGAGCATTGCCTGCCGTCGACGTCGACGATCTGCAGGTACTCGCCGGCCGCGACCGTGTACGCGACGGCCGTTCCCGGACGGATGACGAAATCCGCGAGCGGATCGGCGAGCGGCACGCTCGTCTGCGTGGCAGCGGACGCGCCCGCGCGCACGACGGACAGCTGAAGCTCCGTCGCCGGCTGGCCGGCCCGGTCCACGGGCACGGGGCCGCCGGGCGCCGCGACGATCGCGACGATCGGCTCCGTCGCGACGAACGTGCGCATGGTGCCGGCGCGGGTGTCGCCGGACCAGAGGACGGCGCCGTCGGGCAACGGCTTGCCCGTCAGCCCGTGCCGTTCGAGCAGGATGGCGAGATCCGCTTGTGCTGCGGAAGCGCCGTTCAGGCATTCGGCGATGAAGCGTGCGCTGTCGTCGGGCGTCAGGGCGAGCGCGGCCAGCGCACTGCCGCCGTCGCGCACGCGCAATGCGAGCAGCTCCGCGCGCTGCCGGCCTTCGACGTCGATCACCTGCAGCGTATCGCCGGCATCGAGCTTGACGGCGGCGAGCCCCGCACCGGCGACACGATGGCGTTCGCGGCCGGCCGCATGCGCGGACAACGCAGGTTCGTGCGGCCGCGACACGGTCGGTGGTCGAATGAGCATGGACGTTCCTTGAATGAGTGGACGGGCGCGGCCCGCGATGCGCGCGGCCGCGAACGGCACGTCGGGCGTCGCGGCACCCGGGGCCCGGTCGGGTGACGCGACAGCGCAGTGCCGCGACAGTCAGCCGGCGCGAACGCGCGGCTCGGGCGCACGCTCGCCGAGGTACGCGTCCATCGAATCGTCGAGCGCGTCGAGCCACGGCGTGTGATGCGGCGGCGACTGGGTGCCGGTCATCAGCGAGCGATACGATTTGTCGCGATAGCCCATGATGTTCTCGTGCTTGTCGTGTTTCCACGCGAGGAACGTGCGATTGACGCCGGCGATGTCGAAGCTCGGATAGTCGGTCGCATCGATCAGGTCCTGGATATAGCTGCCCTGATACTCGAACATCTGCTGGTTGGTGACCAGCGTTTCCTCGCGCGCGCGCCACGCGAGACTGTCGGCGTGCATCGCGTCGAAACCGGGCAGCGCGATGCGGCCGAGGATGACGTCGCGTGCGTACCAGGCTTGCGCGTCGAACATGTTGAACGAGTACCAGAGGTCCTGCATGCCGAGATAGATCAGTTTCGGGTTGCGTTCCCAGAAGATGCCCTTGTACAGGTCGAGCGGCCAAAGCCGGTTGTTCGTCTTCAGGCGCAGGCTGTCGGGCAGGAACGGGAAATGGTGCTGGTATCCGGTGCAGAGGATGATCGCGTCGATCTTCTTGCTGCTGCCGTCGGCGAAAAACGCGACGTTGCCGCGCACGCGCTCGAGCAACGGCTTTTCCTCCCAGTTCGCCGGCCAGTGATAACCCATCGGCGCCGTGCGATAGCAGCTCGTGATGCTGCGCGCGCCATACTTGTAGCATTGCGACCCGATGTCCTCGGCCGAATAGCTGCTGCCGACGAGCAGGATGTCCTTGTCCTTGAATTCGAGCGCGTCGCGAAAGTCGTGCGCATGCAGGATGCGTCCGCCGAAGCTGTCGAAGCCGGGAAAGCTCGGCATGTTCGGGGTCGAGAAATGGCCGCACGCATTCACGACGTAGTCGAAGTCTTCCGCGTACACGACGTCCTTGTCGAGATCGTGCGCGGTCACCGTGAAGCGGCCGCTCGCGTCGTCGAACGCAACCTGGCGCACGACGGTGCTGAAGCGGATGTCCTTGCGCACGCCGGCCTTCTCGACGCGTCCCTTGATGTAGTCCCACAGCACTTCGCGCGGCGGATACGACGCGATCGGCTTGCCGAAGTGTTCCTCGAACGTGTAGTCGGCGAACTCCAGGCATTCCTTCGGGCCGTTCGACCACAGATAGCGGTACATGCTGCCGTGGACCGGCTCGCCATGTTCGTCGGTGCCGGTGCGCCACGTGTAGTTCCACATGCCGCCCCAGTCGCGCTGCTTCTCGAAGCAGACGAGCTGGGGGATGTCCGCGCCCTTCGCCTGGGCCGACTGGAAGGCGCGAAGCTGGGCCATGCCGGATGGGCCCGCACCGATGATTGCAACACGTTGTGTCATCGCGTTCTACCTCGTTGGAAGTGGTTAGCCGTGGTTCGGCGAACGGCGCGTGCCGTTCGTGCGCGGACGCGGGTCACGTCGCGCGCTGCCGCCGCGCCGCGAGCGCGGTGTTCTTCATCAGGAAGGCGATCGTCAGCGGACCGACGCCGCCCGGAACCGGCGTCAACGCGGCGGCGACGCGCGCCACGCTGTCGTGGTCGACATCGCCGACGAGCCGCGTCGCGCCGCCGGATTCGATGCGGTTGATGCCGACATCCACGACGACCGCGCCCGGCTTGATCCAGTCCGCATCGACGAGCCCCGGCTTGCCGGCTGCCGCGACGACGATGTCCGCCTGGCGGCACAGTTCGGCGGCGTTCGCGCTGCGCGAGTGGACGGTCGTCACCGAGCAGTCGGACTGGAGCAGCAGCGCGGCCATCGGCTTGCCGACGATGTTCGAGCGCCCGACGACGACTGCATGCTTGCCGCGCAAGTCGCCGACGATCTCCCGCAGCAGATGCATGCAGCCCGACGGCGTGCACGGCACGAGCGCGTCCTGGCCGAGCGCGAGCCCGCCGACATTGTCGCGATGGAAGCCGTCGACGTCCTTGCGCGGATCGATCGCGTCGATCACGGCCGCGGCGTCGAGTGGCGCGGGCAGCGGCATCTGCACGAGAATCCCGTGGACGTCGGGGTCGGCGTTGAGTTCGGCGACGAGCGCGAGCAAGTCGGACGCGACGGTGTCGGCGGGCAGCCGATGCTCGATCGAACGGATGCCGACCTGCTGCGCGCGCAGCATCTTGTTGCGCACATAGACGTGGCTCGCCGGGTCGTCGCCGACGAGCACGACCGCGAGGCCGGGCAGCACGCCGTCGCCGCGCAGCCGCGCGACGTCGTGCCGGACGGATTCCAGCAGCGCGTCGGC
This sequence comes from Burkholderia sp. Bp9015, assembly GCF_003853505.1. Classification (NCBI taxonomy): domain Bacteria; kingdom Pseudomonadati; phylum Pseudomonadota; class Betaproteobacteria; order Burkholderiales; family Burkholderiaceae; genus Burkholderia; species Burkholderia sp. Bp9015. Next base: position 99,375 of record NZ_QTPZ01000025.1, on the reverse strand, counting down.
GATCGCCTTGCCGTCGATGATCGTCGCGCCGCTCATCGGAAGATCACCGTGCGGTTCTGGTTCAGGAACACGCGGTGCTCGGTGTGATACTTGACCGCACGCGACAGCGCGACCGTCTCGGTGTCGCGTCCGATCGCGACGAGATCGGACGGCTGCAGCACGTGGTCGACGCGCTGCACCTCCTGCTCGATGATCGGCCCTTCGTCGAGGTCGGACGTCACGTAGTGAGCGGTCGCGCCGATCAGCTTCACGCCGCGCTCGAACGCCTGGTGGTACGGCTTCGCGCCCTTGAACCCCGGCAGGAACGAGTGGTGGATATTGATCGCGCGGCCGGCGAGCCGCTCGCACAGGTCGTTCGACAGGATCTGCATGTAGCGGGCCAGCACGACGAGTTCGGTGCCGGTTTCGTCGACGATGCGCATCAGCTCCGCCTCCTGCCGCGTTCGGGTGTCCGGCGTGATCGGCAGGTAGATGAAGCGGATGCCCTCGCGCTCGGCCATCGGCCGCAGATCCAGATGGTTCGACACGACCGCGGTGATCTGCATGCGCAGCTCGCCCTTGCGGAAGCGGTACAGCAGGTCGGACAGGCAGTGGTCGAACTTGCTGACCATCAGCAGCACCTTCATCGGTTCGCCGGCGCTTTTCAGTTGCCACTGCATCGAGAAATCCCGGGCGACGCCCGCGAAATCGCGCTGCAGCTGCTCGACGTTGCCGTTCGCACCGGTGTTGAAGCGGAACACGGCGCGCATGAAGAACGTGCCGCTGACCTCGTCGTCGTATTGCGCCAGCTCGCCGATGTAGCAGTTCGACGCGGCGAGATGGGCGGTGACGGCAGCCACGATGCCGGACGTGGCCGGGCAGCTGATCGTCAGGATGTAGTTCGGATTCACGTCGTGTGTCCTCGAAACGGATCGGAATGCGGGAAAGGCCGGCCGTCGCCGGTCATGCATGGTCGTCAACGCGTCAGCCGACGGCGGTGCGCTTTTTCTTGTCGGGATCGTCGAACGGCAACAGCGCGGTGGTCGCGCGCGTCTCGACGCTGCCCTTCACCACGAGCGGCACGCCCGCACGGGCATGCCGGACGTCGAGGCGGGCGAGCGCGAGCGAGCGCCCCGTCAGCCGCGAATACATCGCGCACGTGATCACGCCGGCCGCCTTGCCGTCGTGCCAGAGCGTGTCGCCGGCCTGCGCGGCCTTCGCGGCCTCGAGCTCGACGCCGAAGATCCGGAACCGCTCCTTGCCGGCGAGCCGGAAGTGCTCGGCCGCGCCGCAGAATTCGGTCTTGCCGGGCGACACTGTGAAATCGAGGCCGAGTTCCCACAGCGTGTCGCCGGCGCGCTCGTCGGCAAACGGGTACATCTCGGAGTTGTCGTACGGATAGAACAGCAGGTAGCTCTCGACGCGCAGCCAGTCGAGCGCGGTGAATGCGCAGGGGACGATGCCCATCGCCCGGCCCTTGTCGAGGATCGTGTCCCAGATGAACGGCGCGTCGGCGGCCTTGCAGAAGATCTCGTAGCCGCGCTCGCCGGTGTAGCCGGTGCGCGAGATCATCGCCGGCCGGCCGAACAGGCGCGTCTGCACATGGTGGAAGTACGGCAGGTTGCGGATGTCCGGCACGTATTTGGCAAGGAAGTCGACCGCGACCGGCCCCTGCAGCGACAGGTCGTGCAGGTCGTCGTCGAACAGCACGGCGACCTGCCGGCCATACGCGGAGCGCACGAGGCGCTCGTACCCCGCGCCCGCGCCATGGACGACCATGAACGCATTGGGGCCGGTGCGGTAGACGATGCAGTCGTCGATGAACTTGCCGCTCTCGTCGAGCAGCGTCGCGTACACCGACTTGCCGGGATACAGCTTGCCGATGTCGCGCGTCGTCGCCCAGTTCAGCAGGCTTTCGGCGTGCGGGCCGACATAGTGCACCTTCTTCAGCCCCGATACGTCCATCAGGCCTGCGCGGGTGCGAATGGCCTCGTGGTGGTCGGCGAGATCGGTCGCATAGGTCCATGCGGTGCCCATGCCGTTCCAGTCCTCGAGATTCGAGCCGAGTGCGCGATGCCGGTCCGCGAGGGCGGAGATGCGCCAGGAGTTCGCCATCTTGAATGCTCCAAACGAAAGTGAAGGTCGATTACGGAAAACGCCGGGTCAGGCGTCGACGTCGAACCGGCTGAGCCATTCGACGAGCGTGTGCCGGTAGCGGGTCATGCCCTTGTATTCGGCGATCGGGTCGGGCAGGTCGCGCAGCACGCGGTGCAGCCGGCGCGCCCACACCGGGTTGCCGACGAGGTCGGCCATGCTGCACAGGTAGGTGCGGATGCCGAACATCAGCGCATTGCTGCGCGCAAGCCGCGCCATCAATTGCAGCTCGACGCGCAGGTGCACGGCTTCGCCGACGTTGTCGGGCGTCACGCGCCCGCGGTCCGCGCCCCACTGGTGATAGGTCTCGGGCGACGTGTCGAGGCGCGGATGAATGGTCAGCGTCCAGTTCAGGCGGCGCACGGGGTGGCCTGCCTGCACGCCGAGCAGGTATTTCAGCGCGCGGTCGAATACGCCCGCCTGGTGCGCGAGCGGCACCGGTGCGTGCCATTGTTTGAAACTCATGCCCGCATCGAACGCGAGCGACCAGTCGGCCGGGCCGGTGACGACGCCGGCGTCCATGTACAGGTCGCCGTCGCGCTGGTCGAGCAGCGCGATGTCGCCTTGCGTCTGCCGCATGACGTATTCGAGCGGGCCGTACGGCAGCGTGCGCGCGTCGCCGAACACGAAGGCCTGGTCGAGGTCGAGCGCGTGGTTCCGCCAGTGCCAGCGATCGCCGTCGCGCTCGAGCGCGAACCACGCCGGATAGTCGTGCGCGAGATGCGTCATGATCATCTCCAGCGTGTCCCAGCACGCGGTCTCCATGTGCGGCATCACGATCGCGCGGCGCGGATCGGCGTCGAGCACGCGTGCGCGTTCGGCGATCTCGGAACGGTAGTGCTCGTCGATGTCGAAGTGGTGCGCGAAGACCGAGCCGGGATCGCGCGGCGTCGCGGGCTCGAGGTTGACCGAATACATGTACCGGTCCTCGGGGAACGGAAACGGAAAGCGCGCGATCGCCGCCGGGCTGTTGCGGAACGAGAAGTCGTCGCGATAGGTTTGCGCGGGCTTGATGAATACGCTCATGGCTCGGATCTCACAGGTCGAGGGTCAATGCGGCGCCGCACGCGCGCGATACGCAGGGCATCAGATGGGTGGCGCGCGCGTCGGCGTCCAGGAACGCATCGCGATGCTCGACCGTGCCGTCGAGATAGCGCGTCGCGCACTGGCCGCATGCGCCGCCGCGGCACAGGTTCGGCACGTCGATGCCCGCCGATTCGAGCGCCTCGAGCAGGCTCTGCTCGGCGCCGACCGCGATGCGACGGCCGCTGCGGCGCAGGTCGACCGCGAACGGCTGGCCCGGCGCCGGCGCCACGAAGGCTTCCCAGTGCACGCGGCCGGCCGGCCAGCCGAGCGCGGCGGCCGCGGCGCGCACCGCGTCCAGCAGGCTTGCGGGGCCGCACACGTAGACGTGCGTGCCGAGCGGCTGCCTTTGTAGCATCGCGATCGCGTCGAAGCGTGCGTGCACGCCGTCATAGCCGTGAAAGCGCGCGCCGAGCCGCGCATCGAGCGATGCGCGATAGGCATCCGTCAGGCCCGCGCGGTACGCATGGTGCAACTCGTGGCTCGCTTGCCGGCGCTCGAGTTCCGCGAGATGCGCGATGAACGGCGTGATGCCGATGCCGCCCGCGACGAGAACGTGATGGCGCGCGGTGGTGTTCAACGCGAACAGGTTCGCCGGTGCGGTGATGCGCAGGCGCGCGCCGGGTTCCAGACGGTCGTGCACGAACGCGGAGCCGCCGCGTGACGACGCGTGACGGCGCACGGCGATCCGGTAGAGGTTTCGTTCGGCCGGATCGCCCGCCAGCGAATAGGCATTGCGATAGGTGCGGCCGCCGTCGTTCAGCACGACTTGCACGTGGCTGCCCGACGAGAACGCCGGAAGGGGGCCGTCGAGCGCCGTCAGCACCAGTTCGCGCACGACGGGTGTGAGCATGCGGGCTTCGGCCACGCGAACGTCGAGCAGGCTCATGCGCGGTCTCCCGCGCAGGGCTGGTCGGCATCCGCGCAGACGCCGAGATAGGCGCCGAGCCGCGCGGAGAAATGCTGGCGGACACTCAGGCGGACGTCGCATGACGGGCAGGTGACCTCGTCGGGCTCGTCATGCCCGTCGTGCGCATGCGCGGCCCCGCAATGCACGCAGTACACGGTGCGCCGCGTGCCGGACACGGCCGCACCCACCTCCTCCGGCAGCAGGCCGGCCGCCTGCGCGATACGCCGAATGTGCCAGACGAACGTCTCGTCGCCGCACACATAAAGACGCACGCCGACCGTGCTTTCATCCAGCCGGTGCCGCACCTCGTCTTCCAGCGTGTCGAGCGACGCGTGAAACACGGCCGGCAGGCCGATTGCCTGCAGCTTGCCGAGCGTGACGAGCAGCGCGCTGCCCGGCAGCCCCGCGAGCGCGTTGATGAACGCCGGCAGCGCATGGAGCGCGCCGCCTTGCGCGACCACGAGATGCGAGCGGGCCTCGGCGCAAGGCTGCAGCGGCGCATAGTGCGGCAAACTCGGCGGCACGAACGGCGTATGGGCCGGTTGCCGGTTGCGGGCTGCGAACGGTTCAATTGAGTGCATCGATCGGCTCCCAAAATGGGGCGTTTGCATCATGAATGGGCGTACGCTCGGCGACGGTCGTGGCGTCACGTTTGCGTTCCTGTTGTTCAACATAGTTTCTTGCCAGTAATTGCCGTTCAATCCTGAAGAGGAGGTACGCCCTAAGAGGTAGCGCGCCGGAACGGCGCCGAAAGGCATGGAACTTGCGTCGTGATTCGATCCTGGTTTGTCCGTGCCGAACGACCGTGACTCCTGACGACAGCCTGACCGACCGATGCATGCGGCCCGCCGGCGGCGCGTCGTTGCCGACGCGCATGCGTGACGCGCTGCTCGCGTTTCTGGCCGGATACGTCAATGGCGCGCCGCGCCACGTGGCGTTTCACGCGTTCTTCACGGGACTCGCGCGCGAATTGCCGGACGCGCGGATCGTGCTCGCGCTCGATGGCGGCGCGGGCTACGAATCCGCGCCGGACACGCTGGTGCGATGCACGCAGGGGCATCGCTGCAAGCTGCGGCATGGGGCAAGCGACGGCGCATGCGAACTGTGTCCGGACTGCGTCGGGCAGGGGCACGGGCGCGCGGTGCGCGCGCTCGGCGACGCGGTGCTGGTGCTGGACGTCGCGCTGCCGGCGGCGCCGACGCTGCTGATGGACCTCGAGATCGTCGCGGCCACGATCCGCGCGGCGCTGATGCGTCGGGCGCCCGCCGACGCGCACGGGCGCGACGCGACGAACCCGTCGGAGGCGCTGACACGCGAGTTGCACGACTCGGTCGCGCAGCAACTGGGCTTCATGTCGTTCCTGGTCGCTCGCCTGCAGCAACAGGGCACGACCGGCAACCCGCTGTTGGCCGAACTGCGCACGATGACGACGCGCCTGCAGCGCCAGGTGCGCGAGCTCATCACCAGCGCGCGGCTGACGCTCGACGGGCGCTCGCTGCAGCAGGCGCTGGCCGAGTCGGTCGCGGAATTCTCGCGCCGCTGCGATGTGGTGTTCGAACTCGACAATCGCGTGCCCGACCTGCGGATCGATCCGCGCATCGCGCTGCATATCCTGCAGATCGTCCGTGAAGCGCTGTCGAACGTCGTGCGTCATGCGCAGGCCGGGCATGCGTGGATCACGCTGCGGACCGACGGCGATGGTTTGCAGGTATCCGTCGTCGACGACGGAATCGGGCTCAGCGAGGGATCGGCCGACCTGAACCACTACGGCCTCGACATCTTGCGCGAACGCGCGGCGGCGATCGGCGGACGCATCGCGATCGATGGCGGCGCCTGCCGCGGGACGCGCGTGATACTTGTCGTGCCGGACGGCGCGACATTCGGAGAGACATCCTGATGGAACCGACGACGCTGCTGTTGATCGACGATCACCCGCTGTTTCGCCGCGGCGTGGCCGAATTTTTTGGTGCGACCGGAGAATTTCGCGTGGTCGGCGAATCGTCGAACGGCGCGCAGGGGATTTCGCTCGCGGGCATGCTGCGCCCGGAGCTGGTGCTGATCGATCTGCACATGCCGGGGCTCGGCGGGCTGCAGGTGCTCGACGGGCTCAGGCGCAAGGAGGTCGATTGCGTGAAGGTGCTGCTGACGGCGTCGATGGAGCGCGACGAGCTGCGCGCGGCCGTGCGGCTCGGCGCCGACGGCTACGTGCTGAAGGAGTCGGAGCCGCAAGCGCTGCTCGCCTACGTGCGTAGTTGCATGCGGGGGCTCGTGGTGCTCGACGACGAACTCGCCGACGAAGACGGCGTCGCCGGCGCGCATGCCGACGCGCGGCCGGTCGACCTGACCGCGCGCGAAACGCAGACGCTGACGCTGATCGCCGACGGCATGAGCAACAAGCAGATCGCGCGCGTGCTCGGCATCAGCGAGGGCACGGTGAAGGTCTACGTGAAGAACCTGCTGCGGAAACTGGACGCGCGAACGCGGCTCGAGCTGGCGGCATCGGTGCACCGGCGCGCGATCGGCGCATCGACGCGGGAACGGGGGGCGTGATGAAGGACGGCGCGCGCGTGACTCAGCCTGTTCAGCCGACGCAGCCGTCGAGCGGCGCGTTCGACGTGGACGATTGCCCGCTTGCGCTGCTGAAGCTGGACGGCGCGGGACGGATCGCCGGCTTCAACGTCGCGTGGACCGACGCGATGGAACGGCCCGCGGCCGGTCGGCGCTTCGTCGATTACGTGCATCCGGAGGACCGGCGCATCTGGAGCGGCATGCTGCAGCGTGCGCGGGCGATCTCGCGCGGCGGGGTCCGCGAGCGTCTGCGCTGCGTGCGTCCGGACGGCGAACTGCGCTGGTTCGAGGTGTCGTTGAAGAGAAATGCCGGCGGCTCGTCCGTTGCGCTGTCCGACGTGACGCTCGACCGCCGTCGCGAGACCTCGACGCAGGCACACCTGAGAAGCGTCGCGGGGCTGCTCGACAGCATTCCGGGCCTCGTCTACCGCGGCCGCAACAACCGGCTGTGGACGATGGAGTACGTGAGCGCCGGATGCGAGGGCTTGACCGGCTATCCGCGGCAGTGGTTTCTCGACGGGCATGCGCATGCATTCGGGCAACTGATCGTGCCCGAGGATGCCGATTACGTGTGGACGGGTGTACAGCAGGCGCTGGCGGTGCGCGGCGTCTTCGATCTGCGGTATCGGATCAGGTGCGCCGACGGACGGATCAAGCCGGTGTGGGAGAACGGCGTCGGGATTTATTCGGCAAGCGGCGAGGTGTTGGGCGTCGAGGGCGCGATCTTCGAAGTGCGGCCGGGCGACCGGTCGGGCGCCTGAGCGGCCGACGCATTCGCGCGGCCAGCCGCGCCCGCGCCGGATTGCCGGCGCGAAAGCGCGGCGCCCGGTCGTGAACCGGGCGTCGTTTCGATTCGAGCGCAACCGCGACGGCGCGCTTATGGCGCGAACCAGTGCGTCGCAGCGACGACCGCCACGCCGAGCAGCAGCGTCAGGTACGGCAGATAGCCGGCCTTGCGCGGCTGCATGCTGCCGGACAACGCCATGTCTTCCCGCATCTGGTCCGGGAAGCGGCCCTTGTCGGTCACGTAATGCCGCCAGGCGAACACCGGCAGGATCAGCGCGGCGAACATGAGGCCCGAGACCAGCGTGCCCTTGCCCCACACGTCGGCGCCGAACCCCATCAGCGCGAGGTTGACGAACGACAGCAGCGTGCCGAGCGCGAGCAGCCAGCGCGGCGCCCTGAAGGGGCGCGGCCAGTTCGCGCGGTCGAGGCGGTGGATCCATGCCGCGTTCAGGTTGAGGAAGTTGAAGATGATGTACCCGACGTTCGACATCGCGAGCACGACGGTGTAGTCGGACATCAGCAGCAGAAACAGGTTGAAGCCGAGATCGGTCCACATCGCGCGGGTCGGCGCGCCGTTCTCGTTCACGTGCGACAGGTACTTCGGCAGCCAGCCGTCGACCGATGCCTGATACAGCGTGCGCGACGATCCGGCCATCGACGTCATGATCGCGAGCACCAGCGCGAATACCAGCATCGGTTTCAGGATGTACTCGCCCCGGTTGCCGACGTGGACGATCTGCGCCATGGCTTCGGCGACGCCCATGCCGCTGAAGATGCCCGGCGACAGCACGCCGTCGTAGACGGCCGCCTGCGTGACGTTGCCGGCCGCATCCTTCACTTCGGGCGTGACGAGCTGGCCGAGGCCCAGCGCGCCCTGAAACGCGAGCGGGACCATCGTGAAGAACACGATGCACAGCAGGCCGGAATAGACGATGGCCTTGACCGTGTCGCGGCGCGGATCGCGAAACTCGCGCGTGTAGCAGACCGCCGTCTCGAAGCCGTAGGTCGACCACGCGGCGATGAACAGGCCGCCCGCCATCAGCTGCAGGCCCGCCAGATTCCACGTGCCGTCGATGACGCGGCCTGCCGCATCCTTCGCGAGCGGGTAGAGCGGCAGCAGGTGCGACTTGGGCAGGTCGCCGCTCAGGATCGGATAGACGCCGACGAGCAGCAGCGGCAGTAGCGCGGCGATCGCGAGAATCATCTGGAGTTTTGCGGCCTGCAGGATGCCGCGATGCTGGACCGCGAAGGTCGTGAGCAGGATGATCGCGCCGATCACGAAGGTCGCGTTGATGCGCAGCGACAGGCCGCTCGCGAGCCAGCCGAGATCGAGCAGCGTGATCTGCCAGGTGTTGATCGCGGCCGTGGCCGGGAACAGCATGTTCAGCACATAGCCCGCGCCCATGCCCGAGCCGATCGCCAGCACCGGCGACCACGCGAACCAGTTGCACCACACGGACAGCGGCGCGAGCAGCTTGCTGTAGCGCACCCACGCGATCGCACCGTACACCGACGCGCCGCCCGACTTGTGCGGAAAGAGTCCTGCAATCTCCGCGTAAGAAAACGCCTGGATGAAGCCGAACAGGATCGAGATCATCCATACGATCCACGACGGCTTGCCGACGGTGGCCGCGATGGAGCCGATCGAGAAGAGCACGAGCGCGGGCACGCCGCTCGCGACCCAGAACGCGCCGGTCCAGCTTATCTTGCGCTGAAGTCCGGCCGTCTCGCCATGCGCGGCGGGGAAATCCGCCGGTGCGCTGTCAGGGAGGGAACTCATGGGGGTCTCCGTCAAGTCGGGTTGGGTACGATGCGATCAACGATCGTTAGCCAATAACGCGCAAACAACTCTCTTGAAGAGGTACTCCTTCCGAGAGAGAACCGGCGTCGCACGGCGACGGAGGGGCGATGCCGGCACGCGCTCGGGCGCGCATGTGCGCAAATCGCGCAGGCGAAGCGGGGCGCGCTTCGTTAGGTTGACGAAGAAAATGGAACGAAGGGATGGTGTCCGGTGAGTGGTGCGCCGCGACCCGAGCATGGGCGGATCATTCGAAACGTTCGTTGCCCACGCGTCGTCGCCTGTCCGGGTAGTTCCGCCCGCCGCCGCGCTCCGGCGTGTCCCGCACGCTGTTGCGCGCGTTGTAAGCAATCGCGGCGGCACGGTGCCACGCGTGCCGACACCCGGGATTCGACGAGCCTTTCATCGCGCCCCACAAAAAAGTCTTGACTATCTATCTATGAGTAGATAAAGTTCGATCCATGGAAACGAAGACGACCGTCCGCGAACAGATTCTCGACCACGCGATCACGCTGATGATGCTGCGCGGTTACAACGGCTTCAGCTATCGAGACCTGTCCGATCTGGTTGGCGTGAAGACGTCGAGCATCCACTACTACTTCCCGTCGAAAGACGATCTCGTGCTGGAAGCGGTGGCGGCGTACAGCGACGAAGTGCTTGCGGCGATGCGTGCGATCGATCCGGCGTTGCCGGCCGACGTCAAGCTGAGCCTCTACACGAAGCTGTTCGGCAGAACGCTCGGCGACGGCAATCAGATCTGTCTGTGCGGCATGCTCGCGGCGGACATCGAATCGTTGCCGGAGCGCGTGCGGCAGGCGGTTCAGGCCTTTTTCAAGGCCAACGAGAACTGGCTCGCCGAGTTGCTGGCGCAGGGCGCGAAGGAGCGCACGCTGCAGTTCAGCGGCACGCCGGAAACGGCGGCGCGCACGTTGTACGCGGCGTTCCAGGGCAGCGTGCTGGCCAGCCGGCTGTTTCATACGCGGGCGCGTCTCGAGGATGTCGAGGCCGTCTGGAAAACCCGGTCCTGATGGACGGGGCAGGCAGTCAGGCGGTTCGCCGCCTTTTGTTGGGGTTAGTTATCTATCTTGTGGTAGATAGATAATCGGGCGGATGGATTCGATCATCCGCATTTTTTTGGGGATATGTGTCTATCTATGAGTAGATAAACAAACGTGATGCCGGCGGCCAGGCCGTCGGCGCGCGATCCCGGGTTGGAAGGCTGTTTCACTTACTCACCATTGAAAAGGAGTCTGTCATGTCGATCGAAAAAGTGCTGTACCGCGCTCATGCAAAAGCCACCGGCGGCCGTGACGGCCGTGCCACGGTGCCCGAAAGCGGTCTCGACCTGAAGCTGACCACGCCGCGCGAACTCGGCGGTGCGGGCGGCGCCGGCGCGAACCCTGAACAACTTTTCGCGGCCGGCTACAGCGCGTGCTTCATCGGTGCGATGAAGTTCGTCGCGGCCCGCGACAAGATCGCGATCCCCGCGGACGCCGCGATCGAAGGCAGCGTCGGCATCGGTGCGATCCCGAACGGCTTCGGCATCGAAGTCGAACTGAAGATCTCGCTGCCGGGCCTCGACCGTGAAACCGCGCAAACGCTGATCGACCGTGCGCACATCGTCTGCCCGTACTCGAACGCGACGCGCGGCAACATCGACGTCACGCTGACGCTCGTCTGATCGCACGCACTACGAAGTAATCCGTCGTCATTCATTGCATACACCGGTTGAGCCAAGGAGTTTCATCATGAAGATCGTCAAGCCGCTGCTTGTCGCCGCTGCCGTTGCGGCCGCGTTGTTCAGCGCCCCCACCGCCTTTGCCGCCGGCACCGACGGCGTCCGTCCCGATACGGCGACCAGCGGGTTGCTCGCCGTGCTGAACGGCCAGAAGGGGCCGGGCCTCGAAACGCTGAGCCCCGCGAAGGCGCGTCAGGTGCTGGTCGACGCCCAGCGCGGCGCGAAGGTCGACCTGTCCGGCATCGACGTATCGAACCGCACGATCGAGCAGGACGGCCTGTCGGTGCCGATCACGATCGTGCGTCCGCAAGGAGTGGCGGGCACGCCGCCGGTGTTCATGTTTTTCCATGGGGGCGGCTGGATTCTCGGCGACTTCCCGACGCATGAGCGCCTGGTGCGCGATCTGGTGGTGCAATCGGGCGCCGTCGCGGTGTTCGTGAACTACACGCCGTCGCCGGAAGCGCATTACCCGGTCGCGATCAACCAGGCGTATGCGGCGACGAAGTGGGTCGCCGCGCACGGCGCGGAAATCGGCGTCGACGGCAGCCGCCTCGCGGTGGTCGGCAACAGCGTCGGCGGGAACATGGCGGCCGTCGTCGCGCTGATGGCGAAGGACAAGGGCGGCCCGGCGATCCGCTTCCAGGGCCTGTTGTGGCCCGTGACGGACCACGACTTCAATACCGGTTCGTACAACGCGTATCAGCAGGGGCACTTCCTGACCCGGCCGATGATGAAGTGGTTCTGGGACGCCTATACGAAGAACGAAGCGCAACGCAACGAGATCTACGCGTCGCCGCTGCGTGCGAGCACCGCGCAGTTGAAGGGATTGCCGCCCGCGCTGATCCAGGTCGCGCAGTTCGACGTGCTGCGCGACGAAGGCGAAGCGTACGGTCGCAAGCTCGACGCCGCTGGCGTCGATGCGACGACGACGCGCTACGACGGCACGATTCACGACTTCGGTTTGCTGAACGCGCTGGCCGAGGATGCGCCGACCAAGGCGGCGATGAAGGCGATGGCCAACGAAATCGCCACGCGCCTGAAGTAGGGCTGCGGGCGGCATTCGAACGGGTTCGAATGCGAACGGCGAAGCGGCGGGCTTAGGTCCGCCGCTTTCGCATGGGGAGCGGGGCGACAGGGCCGTCGAAACGCGACCCCGGCGGCCGGATCGAAGCAGCCCGATGCCGATCCCGATCGCGTGATGGCCCGCGGTGCCCGCCGCGCGCATTGTTGGTACGATCGCGCGTATCGTCCACGCCGGCGTCGCATGCCGCCGGCCCATCGGCTGCACGGTCACGCGGCCACGTTCGGGAGAAGCGGCTCATGCTGCAGGCGTTCGCGGTCTTGCTGACCTTCCAGTGTCTCGGGGAAGGGGTGTCCTACCTGTTCGGCGTGCCGGTGCCGGGCCCCGTGATCGGCATGCTGCTGCTGTTCGGTTTCGTGATGCTGCGCCCGCGGGTGGCCGACGCGATCGAGCCGACCGCGCTCGAGCTGCTGCGCCATCTGTCGCTGCTGTTCGTGCCGGCCGGCGTCGGCATCATGGTGTCGGCCGACCGCGTGCGCGGCGATGCGCTGGCGGTCGTCGTCGCGCTGGCGGCGAGCACGTCGCTTGCGATCGCCGTGACGGCGCTCGTCACGCGCGCGTTGCTGCGGCGCCAGCGGCGCGCGGACGGTGCGGCGGAGGGCACGCAATGACGGCCTTCCCGAAACTCGGCGCGATCTGGGTCTACCTCGCCGCGACCCCGCTGCTCGGCCTGACGATCACGCTGATTGCCTACCTGGTTGCGCAGGCCGTCTATGCGCGGGCGCGCTTCAACCCGCTCGCGAACCCGGTGCTGATCGCGGTCGCGCTGATCGTCGTGCTGCTGACGATCACGCACACGCCGTATCCGACGTATTTCGAGGGCGCGCAGTTCGTTCACTTCCTGCTCGGCCCGGCGACCGTCGCGCTGGCGCTGCCGCTGTACCGCCAGTGGTCGAAGCTGCGGCGCGCCGCGGTGCCGCTGCTCGTCGGGCTGCTGGCGGGCTCGCTGACCGCGATCGTGTCGGCGGTCGGCATCGCCGCGCTGTTCGGCGCGTCGCACCAGACGATCGCGTCGCTCGCGCCGAAATCCGCGACCACGCCGATCGCGATGGCCGTCGCGCAGGAAATCGGCGGAATTCCGTCGCTGACCGCCGTGCTGGTGATCTCGACCGGCATTTTCGGCGCCGTGTGCGCCCGTGCGATCCTGAACGCGCTGCGCATCGAGGAGCCGGCCGTGCGCGGTTTCGCGCTCGGCGTCGCGTCGCACGGGATCGGCACCGCGCGCGCGTTCCAGGTCAGCGAGGAGGCCGGCGCGTTCGCGGGCCTCGGGATGGGGCTGAACGGCGTGCTGACCGCATTCGTCGTGCCGATCCTGCTGCCGGTGCTGTCGCGCTGGATCTGAGCGGTGCAGGGCAGCGGCGGCGAGCGATGCTATCGGTTTCCCTGATGACCGAGCCCCCCGCGCCGGCCCGCCGGGCGCCTGCCGCGGATGTATCGTGGCCGTTATCGGGAGAATTCAGGAACCGGCACGGACATTTGTGCAGCGATCGGCTAACGTTGCATCGGCGCCGTGGCGGCACGCCGACGTCCGTCGCGTGCGGGCCGGCGTTCGACCCACATCCAACAATCGACAAGGAGAACCGGTCATGACGAAGTCTCGCGTGGTTTCGGTGGCAGTGGCAGTAACGGCGTCGTTCGGTCTGCTGTTGACCGCAGCGCCGGCGGCATATGCGCAGGATCCGGCGTCCGCGCCCATTGAGAATCCGGCATCCGCACCGACGCAGAAGCAACTCGACAAGGCGCAGAAGAAAGCTGCCCGCAAGGCAGCGCGCGCGCGTCACGCGAAGGACCTGAAGGCGATCGGCACGGGCACCGGCTACCGGCTCACCAACGACCAGAGCAACTATCCGCAGAACGCGGTGGAGAAGGCGCCCGCGACGAAGGCGGCGCCGGCGCCGGCCGCGCCTGCATCGGGCCAGTAACGGCCGCAAACGGCTGCAGGCGGCCGGCAAGGGCCGACGTTGGTTCAATGAAAAACGGCGCCGGGTTCGACCGGCGCCGTTCGCTCGTGTGTGTGCCGCGCAAGCGCCACGCGCCGCGGCCCCGGGGCTTCCCGGCACGCGCGGCATTCGTTCGCGTTACGACGCGAGCTTCGCGGCGAGTTCCGCGACGTGCTTGCCCTGGTAGCGCGCGATGTCGAGTTCGTTCGCGCTCGGCTGACGGCTGCCGTCCGCGCCCGCGAGCGTGGTCGCGCCGTACGGCGTGCCGCCCGTGATCTCGTTCATGTTGACGAGCCCGCTGCACGCATAGGGCACGCCGACGATCACCATCCCGTGGTGCAGCAGCGTCGTGTGGAACGACGTGATGGTGGTTTCCTGGCCGCCGTGCTGCGTGCCGGTCGACGCGAACACGCTGCCGATCTTGCCGACGAGCGCGCCCTTCATCCACAGGCCGCCGGTCTGGTCGAGGAACGTGCGCATCTGGCCGGCCATGTTGCCGAAGCGGGTCGGCGTGCCGAAGATGATCGCGTCGTAGCCCGCGAGTTCGTCCACGGTGGCCACGGGGGCGGCCTGGTCGACCTTGACGCCGATCGCCTTCGCCTGGTCGGCGGGAATGGTTTCCGGCACGCGCTTGAGCGTGACCTCGACGCCGGGCACCGATTGCGCGCCTTCCGCGACGTGCTGCGCCATCGTTTCGACGTGCCCGTAGGACGAGTAGTAAAGAACGAGTACCTTGGCCATGTTGCGAATCTCCGATTAAGAAGGCCCCGCCTTCAGCGGGGCCCGAGGTTCCAAGCAGGCGTCATGCCCACTCGGCCGTCACTTCGACCGGACGCAGGTCGAATACCAGCACTTCCGCATCCTTGCCGTCGGCGAACGTCAGCGCCTGTTCGTCGCGGATGCGCGCGCCGTCGCCTTCGCCGAGCGTCACGCCGTTGACCGTCACGCTGCCGCGTGCGACATGCACGTAGGCGAAGCGGCCCGGTGCCAGTTCGAGCGTGGCGCGCTCGTCGCCGTCGAACAGGCCCGCGTAGATCCGCGTGTCCTGGCGGATCTTCAGCGAACCGCCGCTGCCGTCGGGCGACACGATCGGCGTGAGCTTGCCGCGCTTGTCGGCTTCCGCGATGTTCGTCTGCTGATAGCGCGGCTCGGCACCCTTCTCGGACGGTCCGACCCAGATCTGCAGGAAGTGGACGGGCGTCTCGTGCGAGTGGTTGAACTCGCTGTGACGCACGCCGGTACCCGCGCTCATCAACTGGACGTCGCCCGGCACGATCACCGACCCGGTGCCCATCGAATCCTTGTGCTCCAGCGCACCGTCGAGCACGTACGACAGGATTTCCATGTCGCGGTGCGGGTGCGTGCCGAAGCCGCGGCCCGGCGCGACGCGGTCGTCGTTGATCACCAGCAGGTCGGAGAAGCCGACTTGCTTGGGATCGTAGTAGTTCGCGAAAGAAAACGTGTGACGGGAGCTGAGCCAGCCATGCTCGGCACGGCCACGTTGGTTTGCTGCACGAGTCTCGATCATGATTTTTTCCTGGATGTCGCCGGACCTCGGAAGTGGGCCCGGCCGTTCGTTGAGATGAATCTTAGGTCAATCTATTTGACAAATAAATGGCCGTAGAGATAATGACTGTCGCTATGGAGTGGACAATATGGAACTCAACGACCTCAGGATCTTCGTCGCGACCGTCGATGCCGGCAGCTTCACGGCGGCGGCCGACCAGCTGATGCTGTCCAAGCAGTTCGTGAGCCGGCGCACGATGGCGCTCGAGGCGTCGCTCGGCGTGCGTCTGCTGCATCGCAACACGCGCAATCTCGCGGTCACGGAATCGGGGCAGGAGTTCTATGCGCGCGCGCAGCGGATCCTCGCCGAGGTCGCCGACGCCGAGCAGGCGATGTCGGTGCGCAGCACCGAGCTGCACGGCTCGCTGAAGATCAGCGCGCCGCTGTCGTTCGGGATCACGCACGTGTCGCCGCTGATCGCGGAATTCCTGTCCGCGCATCCGGCCGTGCGGCTGAACGTCGACCTGACCGACCGGCGGGTCGACCTGATCGGCGAGGGCTTCGACCTCGTGCTGCGGATCGGCACGCTCGAGGATTCGACGCTGATCGCGCGAGCGCTCGGCGCGTGGCAGATGATCGCGTGCGCGAGCCCCGCTTACCTGAAGCGGCACGGCGCGCCCGCGACGCCGGCCGACCTCGGCGGCCATACGTGCCTGATGTACGGGCGCGAGCGGCGCGTCGGCTGGGAATTCCGGGTCGACGGGGTGGCGCGCACCTTCGACGTGCAGGGGCCGCTCGTCGCGAACAACGGCGAAGTCGTGCGCGACGCGGCGATCGCGGGGCTCGGCATCGCGCTGCTGCCGCATTTCATCGTCGGCGCGGCGCTCGACAGCGGCGCGCTCGTGCCGGTGCTCGACGCGTACGCGCCGCCGCCGATCACGCTGAACGCGGTGTTTCCGCAGCACCGTGAAGGATTCGTCACGCTGCGGACGTTCATCGGGTTTCTGGCCGAGCGGCTGGGGAAGGCCGTGCCGGCGGCGAACGGCGGCGCGGACCGGCGGCGGTAGAGGCGCGGGCGTGCGGCGCGTGCGGTGAATCGAAGCGTAATCTCCGCAGGATTTGCGGAGATTGTTGAGTCATGCGGTGAATCGGTGGGATAATCTCCGCATCATGAGCGGAGATTACACCTTCATCTGGCAGTCGTCCGACTGGCCCGCCTGGCGCTTCGACCTCCCGGCACTCGCGACGTCACTGGCCGATGTCAGCCGTGCGCAAGGTGCGCTGGCCGGAAGACTGGCGGATGTCGGCCTCGCACTGCGCGATGAGGCCAGCCTGGCCGCATTGACGGAGGATGTCGTCAAGACCAGCGCAATCGAGGGCGACAACCTGAACGTCGCATCGGTCCGATCATCGATTGCGCGCCGGCTCGGCGTCGATATTGGGGCGCTGGCGCCGGTTGATCGCCATGTCGAGGGCGTGGTCGACATGGTGCTGGACGCGACGGCCCGTTCGGCGGAGGCGGTGACCGAAGCCCGGCTGCGCGGGTGGCATGCGGCGCTTTTTCCGACCGGCTATTCCGGGATGTCGCGGATCACCGTCGGCGCGTGGCGTATGGATGCGAGCGGGCCGATGCAGGTGGTGTCCGGGCCGATCGGCCGGCAACGCGTGCATTTCGAAGCGCCGCCTGCCGCGCGCCTGCCGAACGAGATCGAGCGCTTCCTGCGGTGGTTCAATGCGACGCCGGTCGAGCCCTTGCTGATCCGGGCCGGCCTGGCCCACCTGTGGTTCGTCACGCTCCACCCGTTCGACGACGGCAACGGCCGTATCGCACGCGCGCTCGGGGATCTGGTTCTGGCGCGCGCTGATCGGAGCCCGCAGCGCTTCTATAGCCTGTCGGCGCAAATCCAGCGCGAGCGCAATGCGTATTACGACGTGCTGGAGCGCACGCAGCGCGGTTCGCTGGACGTCACGGCATGGCTCGCGTGGTTTCTGGATGCGCTGGGTCGGGCCGTCGATCACGCGCACACGACGCTCGATGCGGTTCTGGTCAAGGCGCGCTTCTGGCAGCGATGTGCGGGCCTCGCGATGAACGAACGTCAGGTCAAGGTGATGAATCGCCTGCTCGATGGTTTCGAAGGGAAGCTGACCACCAGCAAGTGGGCCGCCCTCGCGAAGTGCTCGCAAGACACGGCGCTGCGTGATATCGAGCAGCTCGTCGCGCGCGGTGTCCTGCATCGCTCGTCGTCCGGTGGCCGGAGCACGAGTTACGAACTGGTGCCATTCGACGGCTGACGGCTGACGCGTGCTTGCGCTGCCGGCGTTCGCGCGTGTCGCCATCACGGCGTGCACATGCAAGGCCGAGGCATCGTGCGCGTGATCGGTGTGGATGGCGCGCCCGGTTCGGGTTACGCTTCGGCGGGCGGGGCGAGTGCCGCATGCCGCGCCGGGCATTTTTACCTCGAACGTTGCGGGCATGGCGTTTCTACAGGCCCGCGAACCAGCGACGATCCAGGCCATGACAACCCAGAACCGATCGAGTGCTCGCGCCGGCGAGCGAGGGCAAGCCGCGCTTCGCGGCCGGCATGCGTGGAGCGTGAGCCCGCGAGCCGCCATGATGTTGGCAATACTGACGATCGCGCCGATGGCCGCGCAGGCGGCCGGCTTCGACTGCGCGAAAGCCGCTTCACCGACCGAGAAGACGATCTGCGCGGACGCCGGGCTGTCGTCGCTCGACGGCCAGCTGGCGGCGGTGTGGAAGAACACGCTCGCGAAAGGCGGCGATACCGCCGCGCTGAAGGCGGCGCAGTTGAAATGGCTCAAGCAGCGCGATCGCTGCGGCAACGATGCATCGTGCCTCGGCGATCGCTATCGCGAGCGGCTCGCGAGCCTGAACGGCGCGCCGCTTGCGGCCGACCGCTGGCAACAGACGTGGTATCGCGACAGCGACAACCCGTCGTTCGGCGGCGTGCTGACGTTTACCGGCACGGCACCGCGTCTGCACTTCGAACTGAGCGGCAACAATGGCGCGAATACCGGCGGACTCGGCGGCGATATCGACCTGCACGGCGACCGCGGCACGTTTCGCCAGGATCGATGCCGGCTCGATTTCAGCCGCAAGGGCGGCCGCGTGCAGGTCGCGCAGCAGGGCGGCGATGCCGATTGCGGCGCCGGTGCGGGCGTCGTGTATTCGGGCGAGTACGTGACGGCGTCGAAGGCGCAGGCGAGCCAGGCGGCTGACCTCGTGACGCTGAAGGTGCTGGCCGACGCGCACCAGAACGCGATCGCACATACGCTGCTCGGCGCCGACTATCAGACGCTCGTCGATACGATCAACACCAGCGCGAACGAGCAGGATCTTGACGGCCTGAACGCCGACGTGAAGTCGTACTGGGTGCGCGGCATCGCGACGACGAACGCCGCGATCGTGATGCGCCGGGGCACAGAGTTGTGGGTCGGGCTGCTCGTGTTCGATGCCCATGACAAGGTGCGCATGCGCTACTACTCGAACGTGCCGGCGTGGAAAAAGACCGTGCCGAAGACCATTCGCGCCTGGCACGACAATCTCGACAAGACGCTGCCGATCGATTTGATGTGATTCGGCGGGCCGCTGCGCCAGGCGTGACGAGGCCCTGGTCTTGGGCCAACGCGCTTCGCAATCGACGGCCGGCCACCCTGGCAACTGTCGTCAAGCTCGGCCGTGATGCGAGCGGCATCCTGCAAGACGTCTACACCGGAAGCGATCTACCTTTGCTGTCTCGGGGTGGGGCAAATTCGGCGGCGAACCGTGGGTTCACGATTCGCTGATCGCGGACAGCTGCCCGTCATTCGAGCGTATACGTCAGCGTGCCATATCCCAGTTGATCGAAGCCGCCGCTGTTGGGACCATAGTCGCCACCGCCGCCTTCCGGCGCGACCTTGCGGGCAAAGGCCTCCACGTCCGGCGCGGAGAGCCCTTTCAGCACGACGTAGTGGTTATAGACGAGTGCCCAGACAGGGCGCTCGTTACCGCGCGAATTCGGCGAGATGACGGGCTGCGTGACGTCGCTGTTCGTGTATTGCGTGTAAGGCACGTCCCTCCCGAGGTTGTATCGAGCGGCGTATTCCGCTGCGCGCAGGAACCGGTTGTCGTCATATCCGTAAAGATCGTCTCCCTGGCTCCAGGCCATCTGGCAGAACGCCCCGAGCAGCGCAATATCGAGCATGGCATGCCCCTGGTCGCGCCCGCTTTCCTGCAGCTGACCCAGCCCGTCCGGATACAACTTCCACACCACGTGTTCGATCGAGCCGTTGCCGGCGCCGTGCCTGAAATAGTCGACCGCTTCGGCGTAGATGTCGGGGCGATCGGTCAGGATCCCGATCGCCAGCATGGATGCCATGTTGGCGAGATCCCAGTTGGCCCAGTAGTGGTCGATCCTTGCGCCGTTGTGCCGAACCAGGAAGTCGTGGTTCATGGGATAGAACACGCCGAGCATCATCGACTGGAAGCGCCGGAAGTCGTCGGCGCGCCACAGGGGAGAGGTGCGCAGGATTTCGCCCGCGTTCGCCAACTGGTAGCCGTAAATACCGGAAGCCAGGAACTTGTCGGAACTGCCGCCGATCGTCGTCAGCGTGCGCGACCACGCGTTCAGGACTCCTATCGCGTGTTGCGCGTAGGCGTCGTCGCCGGTGATCTTCCACCGAAGTGCCAGCGCGTAGGCCGCGGCGGCATCATTGAAGAGCGTCGCGTAATTTTCCGGGTGGTCGGGGTTTCGGCCGCGATAGATGGCCGGCTGCGGATTCGGCTTCCAGTCGAGCGAAGCATGCCGATTGGCAACCAGGCGTTGCCAGCCGTCGAACCAGGGCTGCCGCCGCGCGGCGACGTTCTCGCGCATGCGCGTGAAATCGCGCTCCGTATGCAGCAGCCCGGGGTGGACAAAAGGCGCGCCGGCCGTCCGGGCGCCGGGCACGGTCTTCAGTTGCGTGCCGGTGGGCGACCGAGATGAAACGGTCGCGTCGGCAGGGTGCTGCGCCACGGCGGCGCACGCGCCCAGCATCACCACGCAAAGAACCGGGAGCGCGGCTGCTGTTCGCAAGGACGGACGAAATGCCATATGGCTCCGATAATGGTTGCGCGGTCTTGCCGAAAAAGAACCGGCATGGATTCGAACCGGGACCGTCGCACGATGAACGGGCCGCGGGGAGAAAGCTGCCTTGCCGAGTATGAACGGTCATCGCGACGCGGCGGTTGACAGTCGTTCGGATGCTTCGCATGCCCTTGGTACAGGCGTTGCTGAAAAACGGCGTCCCGATGTTTCGACACAAGTCGTGTCGATCGCCGAAGGCCGAAACGCGACCGAAACGCGGCGTCGCGCGGCCTGGTCGCCATTCGAGCGGCGGAGGTC
The DNA here is from genome assembly GCF_003853505.1 of Burkholderia sp. Bp9015. Taxonomy (NCBI): domain Bacteria; kingdom Pseudomonadati; phylum Pseudomonadota; class Betaproteobacteria; order Burkholderiales; family Burkholderiaceae; genus Burkholderia; species Burkholderia sp. Bp9015. Next base: position 78,451 of record NZ_QTPZ01000025.1, on the reverse strand, counting down.
GCCTGACCGGCATTCCCGACAGGTCTCGAGGGCATGCGTCGAAGATGCCGGGGCCGTGTCCCTGCCTTGCGTGCGCCTGCCCGCTATCTCTTGTGCAACTGCCGCCCCCATCGAATGTCACATCCTGCGATCGATTTGGCGCGCATTGCATGTGTCCGATCGCGGTTCAACAGCTAAGCTGTTACCGCACACCGGATCACGTCCGGCCATCATCGACCTTTGGTGCACACCCATGGCACGCAACCTCACTTTCTCTCTGGATATCGCATGGCGCACGCTGCTGAAGGACTTCGGCGTGCAGGCCGACCACGTGCTGCGCAGGGCGCGTCTGCCTGAAGACCTGTTTCATCGCGCAGATCGCGGGCTCGACACGGACGAGTACTTCCGCTTCTGGCGCGCGCTGGAGCTGGAAGCGAACGACCCCATGTTTCCGTTGCGCCTCGTCGAGATGGTCTCGGCCGAGGTATTCGATCCGCCGCTGTTCGCCGCCCTGTGCAGTGCCAACCTGATGCAGGCGGTGCAGCGCCTGGCCAAATACAAGCAACTTGTGGCGCCCATGAGGCTCGAGGTCGACGTGGATGAGGCCGGATCGCTGACGGTGTCGCCGCGCTGGTTGTCGGTGCAGACCGAGTTGCCCTATTCGCTGCAGGTGGCCGAGGTCGCGTTCTTCCTGCGGCTGGCTCGCCTGGCCACACGCGAGCCCGTGCGGGCATTGCGGGTGGCCCTGCCCCAGCTTCCGCCCGCCAGCTGTGCGCCGCGCTACCAGCGCTTCTTCGGCGTGCCCGTTCAACGTGGCGAGCGTCCGGCCATTACCTTTGGCGCCACCGATGCCCTGCGCCCGTTCCTGACCGTGAACGAAGGCATGTGGCGCGTGTTCGAGCCCGAACTGCGCCGTCGGCTCAGCGAACTGGACGCCACAGCCACGATGGCCGAGCGCGTGCGTGCGGTGCTGCTGGAGCTGCTGCCCGGCAACACGGCCACCATCGAGAAAGCCGCCGAGCGCCTGGGGCTCAGCAAGCGCACGCTACAGCGCCGCCTCGAAGACGAAGGGGAGAATTTCCGCTCGCTGGTGAACACCACCCGGGAAAGTCTTGCCCGCCACTACCTCGGGAGCACGACGATGACTGCCGGCGAAATCGCCTTCCTGCTTGGTTTCGAGGATCCCAACTCCTTTTACCGCGCCTTCCTGGAATGGACCGGGCAGACGCCGGATACCGCGCGCAATGCGATGCGCCTGAACTGAGAACGACACTCATGACCCTGGAAGAGAAACAACGCAAAGTGCTGCTGGCAGGTGCCACCGGACTCGTGGGCGGCCTGATGCTGAAGGCCCTGCTGGCCGACCGGACGGTCTCGGAGGTCCATGCGCTGAGCCGCCGCCCGCTGGCTGTGCGCGACCCCAGGCTCCAGGTCCACCAGGTGGATTTCGGCTGCTTGCCCGCGCTTGCGCAGGTCGACGAGGTGTACCTGTCCATGGGCACCACGATCAAGGTGGCCGGCAGCAAGGCGGCCTTCCGCGCGGTGGACTTCGATGCCAACCTGGCCGTGGCGCAGGCCGCATTTGCGGCGGGCGCGCGGCGCGTGGGGCTGGTCAGCGCCGCAGGGGCGAATGCCCGGTCGTCCATGTTCTATACCCGCGTCAAGGGCGAACTGGAAGATGCGCTCAAGGCCATGCCCTTCACGGCGCTGGTCATCGCGCAACCTTCGCTGCTGCTGGACTACCGGGACGGCCTGGGCCAGGCCACGCGGTACGGCGAGATCATCGCGATCCCCGTCGCCAGACTGCTCGCGCCGATCCTGCCCGGCGCCTACAGGCCCGTACACGCCGAGGCCGTTGCCCAGGCGCTGGTACGAACCGTTCCCACGTCCCGGGGCGTGGTGATTCTGCCTTCTGCCGAACTGGCCCGGCTCGGCGCCGCGCAGAATTGAGCGGGATGGGAACGCGTTGGCTGCGCGCAGGCTTGCCTTGGATGCTGGCGGTCAGCCTGCTGAGCGCATGTGTCGGCGCGCCGAAGCGGGCGCGGCCCGGCTTCGAGGGCCTCTGGCTGGTCGACGGCGTCTTGCAGGCGCCAGCGGCCGTGCCGCCTGTCGCACCGCTTGCCGCCAGACCCCGGTTGGCCCTCGTGCTGGGTGGCGGGGGGCTGCGCGGCTTTGGGCACGTCGGCGTGTTGCAGGCGCTGGAAGAAGCCGGCATCCGCCCGGATCTGGTCGTGGGCACCTCCGTCGGCGCCATCATCGGCGCGGCCTATGCGTCGGGCCGCTCGCCCGGCCAACTCTGGCAGCAGGCCAACAGCATGCGGATGCGCGCGCTGGTCGATGTTGCCCTCGGCGGTCCCGGCTTCGTCAAGGGCGAGGCGCTGGCAAGCTGGGCCAACGGCCTGGTTGGCGGGCAAGCCATCGAGCGCTTCCCGGTGCGTTTCGCCGCCGTCGCCACGGACCTCGACCAGTCCCGGCCCTACGTGATCACGCGAGGTGACGCCGGCCAGGCACTGCGTGCGTCGGCCGCGATTCCCGGCGTGTTACTGCCGGTGCAGGCCGGCGGCCACCTGCTGGTCGATGGCGGCGTCGCCGCACTGGTGCCGGTGCGGGCAGCGCGTGCGCTGGGCGCCGACGTCGTGATCGCAGTGGACATCTATTGCCACGGACCGCAATACCCCTCCAGTTCGGCGGTGTCGATGTGGTTGCGTGTGTCGCAGGCACAAAGCTGCTTGCTCTCGGGTCCGGAGGCCGCGTCGGCCGACGTGCTGATCGCTCCGCCGATCGCGCCCGCGGGCATGGACGATGCCGAGGGCCGGGAAACGGCACGGCGCCTGGGCTACGAGGCTGTCGTCGCGCAATTGCCTGCCATCCGGTCGGTCTTGCAGCGCCACGGCCTTGCAGCCCAGGTTGCACAGGCGCGAACGAAATCGCCCTGAGCCGCGTTCAGGCTGGCGCCGATCGCCATCCCTCTGGCGCGCGTGGCGAGTTCGCTGCGCAGCGTGGCCCTCTATGGTGAAGGCATCTTCACTCCATGAGGTTTCGCGATGATCGCCCGACGCAATCTTCTTTCCGCCGCCCTGCTGATTGGGCTGCTGGCCAGCCAGACGACCTTCGCGCAGGACGGCTGGTCGCTCGCCAGGCAGGCCGATGGCATCAGGGTCTACGTGCGCAACGTCGACGGATCGCCGCTGCGCGAATTCCGCGGCGAGGTGCAGATCCGGGCTACCCCCGATGACGTCGTCAAGGTGCTGCGTGACGCCGATGCCTACCGTCAATGGATGCCCGACGTGGCCGCATCCGAACTGCTCAAGGCCACCGACACCGAGCAGTTCCATTACCTGGACAACAAGGCGCCCTGGCCGGTCTCCAACCGCGACGGCATCTACCACTTCACCTACACGAAGGCCGGCGACGGCGCGGTCACCGTGCGCGTGGAGGCGGTCCCCGACTACCTGCCGTTGCGCGAGGGCAAGGTGCGGATTCCGCAGGCCAAAGGTCAGTGGAAGCTGGTGCCCGACGCCGAGGGTGTGAAAGTCACCTACCAGATGCATGCATCCCCCGGCGGCGCCATTCCCGACTGGCTGGCCAACCGGACAGTGGTCGACACGCCGTACGGGACGCTCAAGGCACTGCGCAGCCGTGTGCAGGAGGCCGGCCGATGAACATCGCGCCCCGTGCGGCGGCGCGGATCGCAAGCCGTTTGGCACATGACGCGAGGCAAGCGGCCTGCTTTTCCTGAAAAGCTAGCGGCAATTCAACAAAACGAGGTGCGACATGTCCACCACAGGAAAGAGAAAAACGGCCTTGGTCACCGGCGCATCGTCAGGCATGGGCAAGGCCATTGCCCAGCGTCTGATCAAGGACGGCTATCGGGTCTATGTCGCTGCACGCAGTGTCGACAAGATGGACGACCTGGCGCGACTCGGCGCCGAGCCGCTGCGCATGGACCTCTCCAGGGACGACGAGATCGTCGATGGCGTCAAGTTCATCCTGTCCCGGACGGGCGGGGTGGACGTGCTGGTCAACAACGCGGGCTTCGGCCTGTATGGGCCGGTCGAGGAAATCGGCATCGACGAGGCGCGCTACCAGTTCGAGGTCAACCTGTTCGGCGCCGCGCGGCTCACGCAACTCCTGCTGCCGGCCATGCGGGCCAGGCGTTCGGGATACATCGTCAACATCACCTCGATGGGCGGCAAGATGTACAGCATCCTGGGGGCCTGGTACCACGCGACCAAACACGCACTGGAAGGCTGGTCGGACTGCCTGCGCCTGGAAGTGGCCGAGTTTGGCATCAAGGTCGTGATCGTCGAACCCGGCGTGATCGAGACGGGTTTCGGTGATGCCGCCACCGACAGCATCGTCAAGCGTTCGGCCAGCGGCCCGTACGGCCGCCTGGTGCAGATGGTGGCCAAGTCGATCAAGAACACATACGGACACGGCACCGGTAGCGATCCGCGCGTGATCGCGGACGTGGTCTCCAAGGCCGTCTCCAGTCGCAAGCCGCGCACGCGCTATGCGGCCGGCAAGTTCGCCAAGATGCTGATCCGCATGCGCGTCTGGCTAGGCGACCGCATGTTCGACCGCATCATCCTCAGTCAGACGCGCTGACAGACCGTACGGCTTTTTTCCCCAACATGGAGGTATGCGATATGACATCGAAAGTCTGGTTCATCACGGGCGCCGCACGCGGATTCGGGCGCATCTGGGCAGAAGCCGCACTCGCGCGCGGCGACAGGGTGGCTGCAACGGCCCGCAACGCCGGCTCACTGGACGTGCTTGCGGAGCGCTATGGCGACCGCGTACTTCCCCTGGCCCTGGACGTGACCGATGCGCAGCAGGTTGCGGACGCAGTCACGCAGGCGCACCAGCATTTCGGGCGACTCGACGTGGTGCTGAACAACGCCGGCTACGCGTTGGTCGCCGCCATCGAAGAAGCCACGGTCGACGACGTGAAAGCCGAATTCGAGACGAATTTCTTCGGTGCGCTGCGCGTCATCCAGGCTGCGCTGCCTGTCCTGCGCAGCCAGCGCAGCGGGCATATCCTGGGCGTCTCCAGCGTGGCGGGCATCGTGGCCGATCCCACTTCCGGCTTCTACAACGCCTCCAAGTGGGCGCTGGAAGCCCTGCACGACAGCCTGGCGCAGGAAGTCGCCAACTTCGGCATCAAAGTGACGCTGATCGAGCCCGGTGCCTACGCGACCGACTTCGCGAGTCCCGCGTCCCTGAAGATCTCCGAGGGGCTGGAGGCCTACGCCGCGCTGCGTCAGCAAGCGTTCGCGCGGGGTGCGGCCATGGAATTCGGCGAACCGCAGGCCACGGCGCAGGCCGTGCTGCAGGTCGTCGATACGGACAAGCCGCCGTTGCGTCTGTTCCTGGGCACCGAGGGCATGCCCGTCGTGCGTGCCGCCTATGCGGCGCGACTGGCCGAGTGGGAGCAATGGGAGGCCGTATCGAATGCGGCCCAGGGCATCTCGATCCGCCAGGCCATCGTCACCTGAGGTCATGCCGTGGCCGGTGCCATCGGCATGTCCGGCGGGCGCCGTCCGGCGTATTCGCGGGCCGAGGGGGCTTCGACGCTGCGCTGGCCGGGCCCCCGCCGATCTCCGGCTGCCCTTGCATGGAAGGGAAAGCCGCGATAGCCCTTTCGTGTGCGATGCCCCGCCGGTCGCCTATGACGCGTTTGTTACGTGACAATTGTCCACCAAATCGAGACAGCCAATCTTGTTGTGACGGATTGATGATTTCCGGTGAGACAGTAGACTGCACTCGTGCTTCGCCAGAACCGTTCGGCAGCGCGCCACGACGGCGCGACCGGACGGATTCTTCGGCAGCGGGCCGGCCGGCCCGCGGTTCGATCGTGCGAGGCGGGTTCGTTGTCGATCCGTGGGTTCGCCATTGTGGCGGACGTCGGCACCGAATGCGTCAAAACCGTCAAATCAAGGTGATTGCTATGCGTTACGTTTCGCTGGAGTCGAAGAAGGACGAGCTGCTGCTGGCGGCTCGCGTGCTGCTGATGATCCTGTTCGTGCTGTTCGGCTGGCAGAAGCTGAGCGGCTTCTCGGGCACGGTCGCGTACATGGCGTCGACGGGTGCGCCGTCGCCGGAGCTGTCGGCGGTGATCGCGGTGGCGGTCGAGCTGTTCGGCGGCGCGCTGATCGCGGTCGGCTTCTATACGCGTCCGCTCGCGCTGGTGTTCGCGGTCTATACGCTCGCGACCGCGTTGATCGGGCATCGCTACTGGGCGCTGCAGGGCATGGACCAGTACCTCGCGATGATCAACTTCTACAAGAACATCAGCATCATCGGCGGGCTGCTGTTGCTCGCGGTGAGCGGGCCGGGGCGGTATTCGTTCGACCGGAAGTAAGCGGGCGCGAGAATTCGTGCTGCACGACGGGCCCGGTGCGTGGAAGCGCACCGGGCCCGTGTTTCATCATCCGCTCGTCGTCGACGGGCGAGCGAAATCGACATCGGTTGCCGGTTCTCGTATAGATTGGGGCCCCTCGTCCCCTTTCATCGTTGGCTACCGTGTCGCACCCGACCATCCTTCTCATCGGCGCGTCCGGCCTGCTCGGCCGTGCGGTTGCCGCATCGTTGTCCCGCGCAGCGTCGCTGACGCTCGTCGCAACCATCCGGAACCCGGACACCGCGGGCGCACGGCGCCTCGCATTGCCGCCGGAAAACATCGTCCGACTCGACGTGCTCGATCAGCCGGCACTCGAACGTCTGTTCGACACGCGCCGCCCGGCCGCGGTGATCATCTGCGCCGCCGAGCGCCGCCCGGACGTCTGCGAACGCGACCCCGCGGCGGCGCGCGCGATCAACGTCGACGCGCCGGCGCGCATCGGCGCGCTTGCCGCGCGCTACGGCGCGTGGACGCTCGGCATCTCCACCGACTACGTGTTCGACGGCAAGGCCGCACCGTACCGCGAAGATGCCGTGCCGAACCCGCTGAACATCTACGGCCGCACCAAGCTGGAAGGCGAGGCCGCGTTGCTCGCCGCGTCGCCGCTTGCCTGCGTGCTGCGCCTGCCGTTGCTCTACGGCCCGATCGTCGACTGGCGCGAGTCGGCCGTCACGAGCCTCGTGCCGGCGATCGTCGCGTCCGCGCGAGCGGGCGCGGATGCGGTCGGCATGGACGCGTGGGCGATCCGCTATCCGACCTACACGCCGGACGTGGCGGACGTGATCCGCGACCTGACGCTGCGCCAGCTCGCGGGTTCGCCGGTCACGGGTATCCGTCATTGGTCGGGTGAGGAACCGATGACGAAGTACGACATCGCGCAACGGATCGCGGCCGCGCTCGGCATCGACGCCGCGCTCGCGCGGATCGACACGCCGGCCGATGCGACGCCGCGTCCGTACGACTGCCATCTGGATGCATCGCGCGTGCGCGCACTCGGGATCGATCATGTGACACCGTTCGCGACGGGGCTGCAAGCCGTGTTGCGCGACGCACCGCCGCTGCCGTAAGCGCGGCGCGCCGCAATGCCGCAACGTGTGGCAGCGGTCGGCGCCGGGGCGCGGCTGGACGTTACACCGCGCAACATTCCCGTTTGGGGGAAGCGTCCGGGCCGCAAGGCGGCCCGTCCGGTTCGCCGATACCCTGGCGCATTCGAAAAATCACGCGAGCAAGCGAGAGCCGATCGCGGCGTGTCTTCGTATCGGATGCGATCGCGCGCGCGACCTCGTGCGTGCCCGTTCCCGACCGATTGCTTTCCGGCCGCGTTGCCGGACGAAGCGAAACGTTACGTCATCCATATCGATGTCGACACGTTCCATGCGCCGTGGCTCGGGACGAGCGCAGCTATCGGGGTTGATCGTGTCACCTGTCATCGTGGTTGCGTCCGCAACTGTGGGTTGCGGACGCAATCGTGGATCGATTCAGCAGTGCCGGCGACGTGCGGAGGATTTCGCGCTTACGACCCTACTGCGATTCGAGCCATGTGGCGACCGCATTGGCGTCGTCGGCATCCAGCGTATGAGCAACGGCTGTCATGACGGGGGAATTGGCACGTGTCTCGTTCTTGAAGAACTCGATCTGCCGAAGCAGATAGTTCACGTGTTGTCCGGCAAGCCGCGGGAACGCGCCGGCACCCTGGCCCTGCGGGCCATGGCACGACGCGCATGCCGGGGTCCCCCGGTGCGGTACGCCATGCTCGAAAATATCTTTCCCCCTGGCCATCAGCGCGGCGTTGCCTGCCTTGCCATGCACCGGTTCCTGATGCGAGTAATAGGCTGCAAGCGATGCAATCGTCGCATCGTCGAGCCGCGACGCAATACCCCACATATACTCGCGCGCATGCGTCTCGCCCCGCGTGTGCTCGCGGAAGCCCTTGAGCTGCACAGTGAGATATTCCGGTGTCTGGGCGCTTAAGCGCGGGAACATGGGTGATTCGCTGTGTCCCCGTGCACCGTGGCAAGTGGCACAGACCTGCCGAGCCAGTTGCTCCCCGTCCTCGGCGCGTGCGTGCGACGGGACGCCGCCGATCGCGATGACGATCGGTAGCAGTGACATTGGCAAGAAAAACATCTTGTTCATCTTTCTTTGCTTCCAGTCGAACCGCGGTACAGCCAAACAGCCGGTATCGGTCGCTTGCGTTGGTATCGATGTCTTCCCTGGCGGCCTCATGCTTGCGTAGCGATACTGAATACAGTGTGAGAGCGCCGGAGACGGATATCTTGATTGAAGTCAAATACGAGTGTATTTTGCCGCTCGCCGCGGGTGCTTTGCCGGTCCATCGCAGTCGCCCATCTTTCACACGATCGCGCTGACGGCGGAGCGCATCCGGACCTCGAAAACCAGGTGCCGGATCGATGACAAGCACGAGCGATTCAGTCGGCAGGGCACCTGTTCGAATCGGCCGACGCATGCCGACTTCGCGCGTTGCCGGGCCGGCACACTCTTTGATCTCCCTCAAGGCCGTCGCGTCGGCACACTTTGATGTCGAGCCGCAGCGGACCAAGATGGAAATTGTGGGCACTGGCTGACGGGCTCGCCGAGCAAGCGAGTCGATCGAGCGATCGCCAGTGCATTCCGCCTGTTTCCGTGAGGTCTGGTATGTCGTCGTTGGGGCCGCGGGCCGCGATCACCGTCATCCTCCGTGAGCACGAGCGGCTGTCTGCCGTCGTCGAGGGCATGCGGCGCTATGTCCATCTGCTTGCGGCTGGCAAGCCCGTTCCGGGTCTCATGGTGTTCCGGGCGATGCTCTATTACATTCGAGAGTACCCCGAGCAGATACATCATCCGAAAGAGGAGCGCTACCTGTTTGCACCATTGCGGGATGTGGCCTCCGAATTCGACGGCGTGATCGACGAACTGGAGACTCAGCACGCGCGAGGTGACGGGATGTTGACCAATCTCGAACACGCGCTCACCCGGTACGAGTTGAAGGGGGCGCCCGCATTAGCGGCACTGGTGGCGCTGGTGGATGAATATGCCGAGTTCTATTCGGATCACCGGTTTACCGAGGAGACGCTGATTTTGCCGGCCGCGAGACGTTTGCTGTCAAACGAGGACTGGGCGGAACTTGACCTCGCCTTCGGAGCCAATCGCGATCCATTCGACGGGGTCAAGCTCGAAGCCGATCTCGGCAAGCTGTTCTCGATGATCGTCAATGCGATTCCGGAAACGGAAGATTAGCGGTTCGCGCGTGGGTCTGGGCCGAGGCTCTCTACCGAGCCAGGATGCCGGCTCCGTGTGTGCGACGCGCTCAGCGTGCGTCGTCTGCAAACAGCCGGTGCTCGGGTTCGGCCTGCTCGGTATCGAGACATTGCACGCGCCAGCGACCGGCATCCGGCGCGTGATGGGCATGCGGGTACCAGCGTGCCATGCCGGATGCGCCGACACTTGGCGCTTCGGCATTGCCGGACGCGAAGCCGTCAAGGACGATGAGCGGACGGCTGGCATCGGGCACGGCAAGCCGGATGCCGTCGCCGGTCCGGGCAAGCGTCCCCCATGAGGGCATTGCCATCGCGTAGTGGCCTTCACACGACCACTTTTGCTCGTCGAAATCAAGCCAGACGATCGCATACGCCGACGGGCCGGCATGCGCGAACGTGTCGAGATGAACGGTGATGCGCATGGTGGATTCCTGTGATGAGTGACTGCCGACATCCGGTGAGAGGGCATGGGTCCAGTCTAGGTTTGGCCGTGCGGCCGGCCTTGACGCACGTCAACCGGTCAAGCGGCATGACGGCCATCGACGATCGCTGGCTCGACGACTTCCGTCGTGGTTTTCTCGTGACGCTGACGACAAGCGTCGCGGCGGCTGCCTCCTGATCCTGACCAACTGCATCCGCCACGGGCCGGCGTCGCGGAACCCGCGCCGCGCATCCGGATTTCCGCGGACATCTGGCCGGACGCGTCGGCCATGCAAGCGCGCTGAACGCCGCGCGCGGTCCGAAGCTGCATGCGCGGATCGCGCGGGACGGGTGCCGCTTCGGCACGTGAAACGCCGCGCCGGCGTCGAGGCTCGCGGGCCAAGGCCGGCGAGTGTGCGCCGGACCGCAAAAGTCCTCGAACATGACGGATGCGCACTGCTATCATTCGCGCCATGCCGCGCCTGTGCCAGGGTGCGGCGCCAGGCGGCGAGGAGGTCGCCGCCGAAGGCTCGCCGCGCGTTCGAACGCGGCGCGTCAGGTGTTGCGTGCCGATGTCATGCGGTTTTCGACGATGGTGTTGCGTTCGGCACACTTCGAAACCCTTACAGATGCCGGCAAACGATTCACACATCGCAACACAGATTGGCGGAACTTCGTGATAGGTTCTGCCATCGGAGGTTTTTTGAATAAAAACATGCCCAAAGAGGATGAATACATGACCCAGGCTCTGCAGGAACTCGAAGCACAACTTCGGGACCTGAACATCAAGCTGTCGGAAGCCAAGCAGAAGGAGAAGCAAGCCGCACTGGCGGCATTCAGGGAGCAGGTCCAGCTGTTGGGCATCTCGCAGCAGGAAGTGCTGAGCGCCCTCGGCTACATCGTCCAGCGAAAACGCAAGGCGCCTGCCAAGTATTACGATCCGACGACCGGCCGCTCGTGGTCGGGCCGCGGCCCGCGACCCAAATGGCTCGAAGGCCGGGATCTCGATACGCTGCTCGTCGACCGCGAGGCCAAAACCTGGTGGCCCGGGGACGATCAGGGCTGAGTCAGCACCGCGCCGGCCTCACCACTCCCGTTTCATCCCGTTCTTTCGGTGTCCCAGCCTGCTGCGGGATCGCCGGCTTCAACATTTTTCAAATTCATTACCGCCGCTGCCCGCTTCCGTTCCCGGAAGCGGGCAGCGCGGCGCTTTCTGCGTGCGCCCGTGCACGGGCCCGTCATGCGCGGGAACAGGCTTTAGAATGTCGCCCGGACATTTCCGGCGGGACACCATGGCAGCAAACATGAAATCTTCGGCGCTCGACGATCCGGCGGCGCCGCGCGGCGGGCAGGTCGGGGCGTACGCGTGGAAGGCGCTGGCCGGCTCGGCGATCGGCTACGCGATGGACGGCTTCGACCTGCTGATCCTCGGCTTCATGCTGCCGGCGATCACCGCGGCTTTGCAGCTGACGCCCGGGCAGGGCGGCGCGCTCGTCACGTGGACGCTGATCGGCGCCGTCGCGGGCGGCATTTTGTTCGGTGCCCTGAGCGACCGCTACGGCCGTGTGCGCGTGCTGACCTGGACGATCATGCTGTTCGCGGTCTTCACCGGCCTGTGCGCGTTCGCGCAGGGCTTCCGGGACCTGCTCGTGTATCGCACCATCGCGGGCATCGGCCTCGGCGGCGAATTCGGCATCGGCATGGCGCTCGCGGCCGAAGCGTGGCCGGCGAGCAAGCGGGCGCGCGTGTCGTGCTACGTCGCGCTCGGCTGGCAGGCCGGCGTGCTGCTGGCCGCGCTGCTGACGCCGCTGTTGCTGCTCCATATCGGCTGGCGCGGGATGTTCGTGGTCGGCGTGTTGCCCGCACTGCTCGCATGGGTGCTGCGCAACCGGCTGCACGAGCCGGAAGTCTTCGTGCGGCGCGCGACGCAGCCGCGGGCCAACGCGTTCCGGATGCTCGTCGCCGACGCGCACACCGCGCGCACGAGTCTCGGCATCGTGATCCTGTGCTCGGTCCAGAACTTCGGCTACTACGGGATCATGATCTGGCTGCCGACCTTCCTGTCGAAGCAGATGGGCTTCTCGCTGACGAAGTCGGGGCTGTGGACCGCGGTGACCGTCGTCGGGATGATGATCGGCGTCTGGACCTTCGGGCAACTCGCCGATCGTATCGGCCGCAAGCCGACGTTCCTGCTGTACCAGCTCGGCTCGGTCGTGACGGTCATCGCCTACGCGCACCTGTCGGACCCGACGGCGATGCTGTGGGGCGGCGCGCTGATGGGGATGTTCGTCAACGGGATGGTCGGCGGCTACGGCACGCTGATGTCCGAAGGTTATCCGACCGCCGCGCGCGCGACTGCGCAGAACGTGTTGTGGAATATCGGCCGTGCGGTCGGCGGCTTCGGGCCGGTGGCGGTCGGCGCGCTGGCCGCGCGCTACTCGTTCCAGACGGCGATCGCGCTGCTCGCCGGCCTCTACGTGCTCGACATGGTCGCGACGCTGTTCCTGATCCCCGAGCTCAAGGGCGTCGAACTCGAATGACGATGCGCGGCGCGTGGCCGGGTTTCGCAGCCCGGTGCCGCGCCGCGGTTCAATTCAACGATTCATCACATCACCGGAATACATGATGCAACGCAACCACCGAACAATCGGCGTGATGGGCTCGGGCAAGGAACCGTGGCTCGCGTTTTCCGAGCCGCTCGGCGCATGGCTCGCGCAGGCCGGCTTCAACCTGCTGACGGGCGGCGGCCAGGGCGTGATGCTGGCGGTCGCGCGCGCGTTCGCCGGCGTGCCGGGGCGGGCCGGCCGGTCGATCGGCATCCTGCCGACGCAGGCCGATCCGCACGCGGGCTTCGTGCCGCTCGACGGCTACCCGCATCCGTTCGTCGAGATCCCGATCCTCACGCCGCTGCCGCGCCGCGAACCGGGCGCCGATCCGCACACCATCAACCGGAACTACGTGAACGTGCTGAGCAGCGACCTGATCGTCGCGCTGCCCGGCGGGCACGGGACCGCCGAGGAGATCGCGCTGGCGCAGCACTGGCGCAAGCCGCTCATCTGCCTCGGGCCCGACGGCGCGTTTCGCGAGCTCGCCGCGGGCGCGACATGCACGTCGTCGCTCGACGACGTGATTCGCTTCATCGACGCAGCGTTCGCGGCGGCGTTGCCGCATGCGGAGCCGGCGCAGCGATAGTGCAGCCGCGGCCGGGCATCAGTCGCCGGGTGCGGGTGCCGACGGCGGCTGGTCGTGCAGCCGGTCGGGCACGGCCCGTTCGGATCGGCGGTCGTGCATCCGCGGCCGTTTTCCCGAACAGCGGATGATCGTCGCGGGAGCGCGTCGGTGCGTGCCGGCGATCTGTCGGGGCGGCCCGACTGGGCCGCCCCGTGCTGGTCAGCGCCCCGTCTTCAGTTGCGCCCACAACCTGTTCTGAAGCCGGCGAATCTCGGGCGGCATCGGCTTGAGCAGCGTCATCTTGCTCAGCACCTCGTCGGCCGGATAGACCGACGGATCGCGCGCGATCGCGGGCTTCACGAACTGGCGCGCGGCCTTGTTCGCGGTCGGGTAGAACACCGCGTTGGTGATCCCCGCGTTGACCTTCGGGTCCTGCAGGTAGTTGATCCATTTCAGCGCGGCATCGCGGTTCGGCGCATCCTTCGGGATCACCATCATGTCGAACCACAGCAGCCCGCCTTCCCGCGGATTCGCGAAGCGGACCTCGTACGGACGCTTCGCTTCCGCCGCACGGCGATGCGCGATGCCGACGTCGCCGGAATAGCCGAACGACACGCACAGGTCGTTGTTCGCGAGATCGTTGATGTAACCCGACGAGTTGAACTGCGTGATGTACGGGCGCACCTTCTTGAGCACCTCGTACGCGGCGCGGTAATCGGCCGGAATCGTGCTGTTCGGATCCTTGCCCATGTACTGCAGCGTCGCGGCGAACACGTCGACGGCCTGGTCGAGGAACGATACGCCGCAGCTCTTCAGCTTCGCCATGTTGGCCGGGTCGAACACCAGCGCCCAGCTGTCGACCGGCGCCTTGTCGCCGAGCGCCTTCTTCACCGCCTGCACGTTGTAGCCGATGCCGTCGGTGCCATACGCCCACGGCACGCCGTACTGGTTGCCCGGATCGGCATCGGCGACCATCTTCATCAGCAGCGGGTCGAGGTTCGACAGGTTCGGCAGCTTCGTCTTGTCCAGCGGCTGGTAGACGTTTGCCTGGATCTGCTTGGCCATGTAGTTCGACGTCGGCACGACGATGTCGTAGCCGGAGTTGCCCGACAGCAGTTTCGCCTGCAGCGTGTCGTCGCTGTCGTAGTTGTCGTAGCGCACGTGCAGGCCGGTCTGCTTCTGGAAATTCGGAATCGTGTCCGGCGCGATGTAGTCGGACCAGTTGTAGATGTTCAGCTCGCCGGCGGCCTGGGCGTGCGTAGTGACGAAGGAGGCGATGCCCGCGACGGACATCATGGCGGCGGTTGCGATGGTGCGGCGAAGGGTGCGGAGTTGCATGGCTTGTCGTTCGTATCGGGAGGCTCGGCGGTTGGCTGCTCGCCGCGCCACGGTTCAAGGGATGGACGTGTGCAACCGGCCGGCGCTCGAAACGAACGCCGGCGGTGCATGATGATCAGGAGTCGGCTCGGCCTGCGAAGCGAATCGTGAGGGCACGCAACGCGAGCCGACCCTGTCGCGAGTCACGCGACACGATGCGCAGGTCGAACGGAACGGAGGGGGCGCGCTAAGGCAGCAGCGACGCCACGTCGTCGGTGTGGATCGCGACGTATGCGCGCGCGGCGACGGCGTTGTGACGGCGGACGGAACGGCGGGACAGGATGGTGTAGATCGACAGATGCAGGCGAGGACTTTGCCGGCGGTCACTGTCGCCGGTGGACGAGATCGATGCACGCACGTTGCGCGCATCGCCTCGTCTCCACCGCACCAGCGGGCCACGGATTCTCACGATTGCTCTCGACCGGGTTGTTGAAAGTATTGAACACCCGGCGACTCGCGGACGCTGGCCGTTTCACATGTCGATCGCCGCATTTGCCGCGCGGCGGCAGCGGGACCGTCAAGCAAAACGAAAGCATGATGCAAAGCGAAATCGCCGAAACATCGCGTTCCTGTGAATCATCAGGTAAATCGCTGTAAGGATGTCTCCGGATTTTCCCTAGTGATTCGCGCGTCGACGGATCGGGTCGTCGAGCGTGAGCGCAAGGGCGTGCGTGACGTGTGCCGTTCGGGATGCGGTCGAAGTGATGAGAATATTCGACAGATTGCCGGCAGCACATGCGACATGCGCGGTTCGCGGCCGGCGTCGCGCATGTCGGCCGCGGGGCGAAGCAACGCGCGTGCGGTCGTCAGGCGACCCGGATCCCCAGATTCTCGATCAGCATCGCGGCCTGGTCATACGAGATGGTCGCGCCGCGCAGCACGCCCGACGCGAGCAGCTTCGGCGTGCCGCCGAGCTCCACGTCGCGCAGGTCGGCCCCGTCGAACCGGGCGTCGTTCAGATGCGCGTTGCGCAGGCTGCCGCCTTCGAACACGGCGTCGCGAAAGTCCGTGCCGGCGAGATCGGCATCCGAGAAGTCGAGCGCCACGAGCCGCGTTTTCCGGAACGAGAAGCGGCGCAGGCTCGCGCCGACCAGCAACGTGTTCGCGAATTCGATGCCGAGCGACTTGCATTCCTCGAAGTCGGCGCCGGTCAGCCTGCATTCGTCGAAGCGCGCCGAGCCGAGCTTGCTGCGGCGCCAGTTCGTGTTGTTGAGATCGCAGGACTGAAACTGCGCGTCCTCGAGGTCGGCCGACGCGAAGCTCGTCTGGCGCGCGCGGCAGCGAATCCACGCGGTCTGCGCGAGCGTCGCGCCGACGAACGACGCTTCCGCGAGCGCGCAGCGCTCGAATCGCACGCCGCGCAAATCGAGCCGCGACAGGTCCGCACCTTCGAGATCGCAGTCTTCGAGACGAAGCGGCGCAGGCGAGCCTTCGACGAGAAGCAGCAGGTCGGCGCGATCGAGCGTTCGGCCGGAGACGGAAACTCCGCAGGTCGTCATGGGGTAGTCCGGTGTGAGTTGAAATGTTCGAGGCCGGTATCGGATGGTATCGGCCGGGCTGCGCGACATCGCGCGGGCGCCGCCGCTCAGCGCGCGGCCTTCATCCGGGCCGCGACCGGCTTGCCGGCCGGCTCGCGCTGGAACGTCCACAGGATGCGCATCTGCGCGCGCATCGCCTGCTCGTCAGCCGGAACCAGGCAGTACGCGAGCCCGATACGGCTGATCAGCGCGATGATGTCGTCGAGCGCGGGCACCCGCGCGCCGTGCACGGCGACGTATTCACGGTACGGCTTTTCGAGCACGCGCTGCCACATCGGCGCGATGTTCTCGACGATGTAGCCGAACACGTCGGTGGACAGGCTCGTGGCCAGATAGTTGTGGTGAAAGCCGCCGTGATGACGATCGCGATAGCGCACCGCGAAGCACACGCTCTCTTCGCAGTAGGCCTCGAAGTCGTGCTCGAAGGCGGTGAGCGCGCGCTGCATCTCGTCGAAGAACTCGGCGTTCTGGATGCCGATCACGCCCTGGATCAGCTCCTTTTTCGTGCCGAAGTAGCGGTACAGCGTGCGCCGCGAAATGTTCGCGCGGCGTGCGACGTCGTCGATCGACAAACGGTCGATCCCGTGCTCGATCATCGCGTCGAGCGTGGCGCGCAGGATCGCGCTTCGCCCGTCGTTGACGCTGTCCATCCTGCTGGCGTCGCCCCAGCGCAGTTGCCGATCCATACCTTTCCTCGTTGCCGTGCGTTGCGCGGCGTGTGCCGATGAGCCGACCGAATGCGTCGGTTCGGAATTTTCGCATACGTTGTCACAAAAATGGAATTTGTGCCATTATTCGTCACAAAATAAATGTTTTGTGACATAGCGCCGGGTGCATCGACCCGCCCGGCATATTCCCGGCAAGGTCCGCCACGCAGGTGCAGGGCTGCGCCTTTCGACTGGAAGGAGACGATCCATGACCGAATCATCCGCGCCGGCCACCCGGCATCCCGTTCACCGGATTCATGCCGCACCCATCGACGCGCGCTACGCGCGCGGCTGGCATTGCCTCGGGCGCGCCGACGACTACCGCGACGGCCGCGCGCACGGCCTGTCGATCTTCGGCACGCGCGTGGCGGTGTTCCAGGGCGAGGACGGGCAGTTGCGAATCCTCGACGGCTACTGCCCGCACATGGGCGCCGACCTCGGGCGCGGCCACGTCGACGGCAACGCGCTCGTGTGTCCGTTTCACGGCTGGTCGTGGGCCGGCGACGGCACCTGCACTGCGATTCCGTATTCGCAGCGCATCCCGCCGAAGGCGCGCATCAAGTCGTGGCCGGTGATGGAGCAGAACCGCCTGCTGTTCGTGTGGAACGATCCGGAGGGCAATGGGCCCGATCCGGCGGTCGAGATTCCGCGCATCGACGCGTGCTTCTCCGATGCGTGGAGCGACTGGGCGATCGTCAAGTGGGTGATCGACACGAACTGCCGCGAGCTGATCGACAACCAGTCCGACATGGCGCACTTCGGCCCCGTGCATGGCGCGCCGATCGACTACTTCTGCAACACGTTCGCGGGCCCGGTGGCCTACCAGAAGCTGCGCGGCGGCAGCACGCGGCTGGCCGGCAGCGGCGGGTTGACGGCCGACTCGGCCTACTTCGGCCCGGCATACCACGTCACGCTGATGACGGGCGAAGCGCACGGGCAGCCGCTCAGGTCGATCCTGCTCAACAGCCACGTGCCGATCGATACGAACAGCTTCGAGCTGCGCTTCGGCGTGATGGTCGAGAAGAATCCGGCGCTGACGGAAGAACAGAATCGCGCGATGGTCGACGGCTACGTGCTGGCCGCGCAGTCGGCATTTCGCGAGGACGTCGCGATCTGGGACCACAAGACGCGCGTCGACAATCCGCTGCTGTGCGAAGGCGACGGCCCGATCTATCGGCTGCGTCAGTGGTACCAGCAGTTCTACACGGACGTGGGCGAGCTGCCCGCGCGGCACGCGAGCGTCGAGGTGCACGAATACCGCGGCGAGCACGGCGCCTGGCGCCAGCTCGCCGACGTGCCGGCCGATGCGGCAAGCTGCCTTGCCACGATCTGAGCGGAGGCGATCATGTACGACGATCGACACGATTCGTTCGGCGACGCCACGTACGACGTGGTGGTGGTCGGTTCCGGCGCGGGCGCGATGACGGCGGCGCTGCGCGCGCATGACCAGGGGCTGTCGGTACTGGTGGTCGAGAAGAGCACCGTCTACGGCGGCACCACGGCGGTGTCCGGCGGCGGCATCTGGATTCCGTGCAACGACCAGATCGCCGCGCTCGGCGGCAGCGATTCGTACGACGAAGCAATCATGTATTTGCGCGACGTGGTCGGCGAGGATTTCGACGCGCAGCGCATCGATGCGTATCTCGACAACGGCCCGAAGATGGTCGCGTATCTCGCGAAGCACGCGCACACGCGGTTCAATGCGGTGCCGCGTTATCCCGACTACTACCCGGACCGCAAGGGCGGCAAGCCCGGCTACCGGACGATGGAGCCGGCGGCGTTCGATGCCGCGCGTCTCGGCGCGCATTTCGACACGTTGCGCGCGCCTTCGCCGGCGACGCTGATCGGCGGGCGTATCGCGATGACGCAGATCGAGGCGCACACGATCCTCACGAAGGAGCGCGGCTGGCTGCGGCTCGCCGTGCGCCTGATGCTGCGCTATGCCACCGATTTCAAATGGCGGCGCCGCACGCCGCGCGACCGGCGCCTGACGCTCGGCAATGCGCTCGTCGCGAGCCTGCGCGCAGCGCTCGAGCAGCGCGGCATCGCGCTGTGGCTCGCAACGCCGATGCGCTCGCTGCACACCGACGGCGCACGCGTGAACGGTGTGGTCGTCGAACGCGACGGCCGGCCGTTCGGCATCCGTGCGACGCATGGCGTCGTGCTCGCGTGCGGCGGATTCGAGGCGAACCAGGCGATGCGCGACCAATTTCTGCCGAAGCCGACGCGCGCCGAGTGGAGCGCGGCGCCGCCGATCAACACTGGCGACGGCATCCGCGCGGGGCTCGCGCTCGGGGCCGACGTCGCGCTGATGGACTTCGTCTGGGGCGTGCCCACGGTGCGCGTGCCGGGCGAGGAGAAGCAGCGCGGGCTGTTCGTCGAGCGCTCGGCGCCGCGCTGCGTGATGGTCAACCGGCTCGGGCGGCGCTTCGTCAACGAATCGGCGGCGTATCCGGACGTGATCCACGCGATGTATGCGGACCATGCGAACACGCAGGCCAACGTGCCCGCGTGGCTGATCTTCGATGCCGAATATCGCAGGCGTTATCCGTGCGGCGTGCTGCTGCCCGGCAGCGTGCAGCCGGACAGCAGGATTCCGCCCGGCTGGCTCGACTCGGTCATCTATCGCGCGGGCACGCTGGCCGAGCTGGCCGCGAAGATCGGCGTGGATGCGCGGGGGCTCGCGCAGACGGTCGAGCGGATGAACGGTTACGCGCTCACCGGCATCGATACCGAATTCGGCAAGGGCGGCAACCTGTTCGATCGCTACTACGGCGATGCGTCGTCGAAGCCGAATCCATGCCTCGGGCCGATCGAGCGTGCGCCGTTCTATGCGCTGCGGGTCGACCCGGGCGAGATCGGCACGAAGGGCGGCTTGCGTACCGATGCGCATGCGCGCGTGCTGCGTTCCGACGGTTCGGTGATCGACGGCCTCTATGCGCTCGGCAACACGTCGGCGGCCGTGATGGGCAAGACCTACCCGGGCCCCGGCTCGACGATCGGGCCGGCGATGACGTTCGGCTATGTCGCGGCCGATCACATCGCGGCCGCGCGGCGGGCAGCGGAGGCGGTTGCGCAATAGGCGAGGCGCGGAGGCGGGGCGGGACGCGATCGCCGGGTGCAGCGGATACGGGCGGCCGGCTGCTGCCGAAGCCGGGCGAGGGGCCGAGCGTCGCCGCGCAACTGGCCGGCCGTTTCGACCTGCGCTTCTTCGGCCGCGCCGACGACGGGCGGACGCTGCGCGTGAAAGTCACCGGCGATCGCGATCCGGGCTACGGCTCGACCGGGAAGATGCTGGGTCAGGCCGCACTCCGCCTCGCGCTGGATTGCAGCCGCGACGGTGAGAAGACCGGGCGCGGCGGCGGCTTCTGGACGCCCGCGACGATGTTCGACGAGCGCTTCGTCGAGCGCCTCGTGCGTCATGCCGGCTTGCGTTTCGAGGTGCTTTGAGCGTGTGGCGCACGCGTCCCGGTCGACAGGAATCGAAAAAACAAAGGATCGCGAATCAACGTGAGGAGGCAGCTTGCTGCAACCGCGGGTCCGACACGATCCCGCCGTGCTCGTAGATCTCGCGCGTGAGCCGCTGCAGGCCTGCGTCGCGGCGTGCGCGTCAGTGCGCGAACGTCTCGACGAGCGCGTCGACGACGACGCGCACCCGCGCCGTATGGGCAAGATCCTGATGGAGCACGAGCCACGTCTCGTACGGTTTCGTGCGGTGCCGTCCGGGCCAGATGCGTACCAGTTCCGGATCGCGCTGCGCGAGGTAGGCGGGCAGTTCCCCGAGCGCGAGACCGGCGCGCACGAACGTGGCCAGCATCAGGCTCGAATCGAGTTCGGCCACGACACGTCCGTCGGCGGCCGATTCGCCGGCCAGCGTGTCGTGCTGCTGTTGCATGACGCCCGGCTGGTAGCGCGCGATGTCGTGGCCCGCGAAGCGGCTGCCGGGCCGCGGTTCGCCGAAGCGATCGAGATAGCGCCGCGTCGCATAGAGCCCGACGTCCCAGCGCGCGAGCAGCCGCACGATCAGGTCGGGCTGGTCGGGACGCGTCGTGCGTACCGCGATGTCGGCCTCGCGGCGCGCGAGATCGACGATGCGCGTCGTGGTGCTCAGCAGCACGCGCACGTCGGGATGGTGTTGCTGCAATCGTTCGATCGCCGGTACCACGAAGTCGACCGCGAGCGCATCGGTCGTGGTCACGCGCACTTCGCCGGCCACGCGCGCGTCCGCGCCTTCGCTGCGCCGTTCGAACGACACGGCCAGCCGCTCCATGCCCTCCGCGGTATCGAGCACCTGCCGGCCGCTGTCGGTCAGCCCGAGCCCGGCGGTGGTGCGCAGAAACAGCCGGCTGCCCAGCGTGCGTTCGAGCGCACCGAGGCGGCGCCCGACCGTCGTCTGATCGATGTCCAGTTGCTCCGCCGCGCCGCGCAGCGTGCCGGCGCGATGCGCGGCGAGAAAGATGCGAATGTCGTCCCAGTTCATGTCGTGTCGTGGTGATGCAAATTTGCAGGGATGGCATGCGATTTCGTGCATTTTCACATGTCCGGTCGATCTCTACCATGCGGCGCCTGAGTTCAACCACATGCGCGCCGGGCGGACCGGCGTGCGAGGAGCCTTGTCGTGCCGCGTCTTTCCCTGATTCTCGTCATCGCGATGCTGAGTGCATTCGGCCTCATCGCGTCGGACGTCTACCTGCCCGCGATGCCGGGCATGGCCGCCGATTTCGGCGTCGCCGGCTGGCGGATGCCGCAGACCGTGTCCGCGTACCTGCTCGTGCTGGCGTTCGCGCAGCTGGCGTATGGGCCGCTGTCCGATCGTCACGGCCGCAAGCCGGTGCTGGTGGCCGGCATCCTGATCTACGTCGGCGGCTCGCTCGGGTGCGCGTCGGCCGGCAGTTTCGCGACGTTCGTCGCCTGGCGCATGGTGGAGGCGGCCGGCGCCGCGTCGGGGCTCGTGATCGGCCGCGCGGTGATCGCGGACACGTGCGACAAGCGGGTGTCCGCGAAGGTCTACGCGGTGATTTATCCGCTGGTGTCGCTGTCGCCGGCCCTGGCGCCGGCGCTCGGCGGGCATCTTGCCGCATGGGCCGGCTGGCGTGCCGACTTCCTGTTCGTCGCGGCATTCGGCGTGGCCGCGCTCGCGACGACGCTGGCGCTGCTGCCGGAAACCCGGCCCGCGCACGCACGCTCCCGCACGTCGCCGTTCGCCGGGTTCGGCAACGTGCTGCGCGATCCCGCGTTCCGCCGCTACACGGCGGTGGTGTGCGCGATCTACTGCGCGTGGTTCGTCTACCTGACGCAATCGCCGTTTCTGTTTGCGGCGGCGGGCGTGGACGAGGCGCGGCGCGGCTGGCTCTACCTGCCGCTGACGGCCGGCATCGTCGTCGCGAACGTCGTGGCGAAGCGCCTGCTCGACTGCTGGCCGTACGACCGCATCGTCGCGGCGGGCATCGTGTGCTTCGTGCTCGGCGGCGTCGCGTTCGGCGTCGCTCGCGCGTTCGGGATCACGGGCGTCGCCGCGACCGTCGTGCCGATGTGCATCGTCAGCCTCGCGAACGGTTCGTCGCTGTCGCTGGCCGTATCCGGTGCGGTGGCAGGCCAGCACGGCCATGCGGCGAGCGCGTCGGGGCTCGTCGGCTTTTGCCAGATCGGCAGCGCGGCGCTGGTCGCGACGCTCGTCAGTGCAACGGCCGGCACCGGGCAGACCGTGCTGACGATGTCGATCCTGGTGCTGTCGTTCGTTGCGCTCGCGGCATGCGTCGCGCGGCCGACGCGCGCGCGCGCGGTCGATCCCGCATGAGGCAGGAACAGGCGGAGGGCCGGGGCGCGGTGCGACCAGGGCGATCGCGTCAGTCGATATCAAAAGCAGTCCGAAGAAAGATCGCCACGCCGGGCGCGCAAGCCCGCTCGGTCCTGATCCTTCGTTCGCGGACGGCTCACGTGTCGTCGTTCGCGCCCGCTCGCGGCGTCTTGCCGGTCCAGCGCCGGTACGCATGGCGGAAGCTGCGCGGCTCGCTGTAGCCGAGCCGCTCCGCGATCGCGGCGACGCTCAGCGCCGGCTCGTCGAGCAGCCGCACCGCCTCCTGGCGACGCACGTCGTCGAGCAGCGACTGAAACGTGATGCCGTCCTTGTCGAGCCGGCGTCGCAAGGTGCGCTCGGTCAGGTGCAGCGCGTTCGCGAGCGACGTCATCGACTTGAAGCGCGCGAGGTCGCGCGCCATCAACTCCTTCGCGCGATCGGCGAAACGCGTGCCGACCGACGCGGCCCACTGCCGTTCGAGCGCTTCGCATTGCCCGTGCAGCGCATTGAAGCTGACCTCGTTCGCGAGCCGCGGGGCTTCCGTGCCGTTCACGCTCGTGAACACGAGCCGGTTCTCGCCCGCATTGAACGTGACCGGGCAGTCGAAGTGGCGCGCGTAGTCCGCGCCGTTGCGCGGCGTGCGGCGGGCGAGATGCAGCTGCGCGGGCCATACCGGCTTGCCGACCAGATCGGACACGATCAGGCGCAGGCTCGACAGGCACATGTCGGTCTGGAACACCTCGAGGTCGGGTTCGCCGTTGTAGCGGCCGATCGTCACGCTCATCCCGTCCGCGTGCGCGTGCACGCGCACGTCGAAATACAGCCCCATGAACAGCGGAAACTGGCTCATGCACCGGAACGCCTGCATCACGGAGCCGCTGATCAGCATCGCGTAACCGGCGAGGCCGAGCGTCGACACATGGAGCCGCGCGCCGATCGACAGGCCGATCGACGGTACGCCGCTGCAGCGCAGCAGGTTGCGGAAGCAACGTTGCTCCTGGCCGCGATTCACGTGCAGGTTCGGCGACGCGACTTCGGCCGCGCCGAGGCCGGTGCCCTCGAGCAGCGCGGCGCCGTCGATGTGCCGGACGCGGCATTCGTCGAGCGCGACCGCGATCGCGTGCACGGTGGCGGGAATGTCTTCCTGGCGTCCGGCCGGACGCGCGAGGCCGAGCGCCGAACGCAGGCTGCGTTCGGCGCGGCTTTGGGGTCGATGGGACTTGCTGTCCATGGCGAGGGGCGGCAACGGGTTCGCGTAGAACATAGCCGGAATGTCCGCGAAACGCCAGAGGGCCCGCATCAGCGGGGGGCGGCCGGCTGCCACGCGTCCGGAAATATCCCCCGATTACGTCCGCTTTTCTCATTCGTCGTCGATTTTTTGGCGCACCACACTCGTCTCCGGATCGCGCAATGCCTGCACTGCTGCACGGCACGCATTGCCGACGAGACGAGTGTTGATGTCATGGACCACGCCACGTGAGGACAGCATGAAAGACACCAGGCCGGAGCAGCGCACGCCCAGCGCCGCGACAGACGACGTGCGGGCACGCACGGACGGGCACGCCGACGCGGAGCCACGCGCCGCGCATTCGCTCGGGCTGTTCACGCTGGTGATCTTCGGCCTCGCATACATGCTGCCGATGACGGTGTTCACGACCTACGGGATCGTCACGCGCGAAACCAACGGACACCTGACGATCGCGTATGCGGTCACGCTGGTCGCGATGCTGCTGACCGCGCGCAGCTACGGCCACATGGCGCGGCTGATGCCGAGCGCCGGTTCCGCCTATACGTTCGCGAGCCGCAACTTCGGCACCTCGGCCGGTTTCATGGTCGGCTGGGCGCTGCTGATGGACTACCTGTTCATCCCGATGATCAGCTACCTCGCGATCGGCATCTACATGAAACAGCTGTTCCCGGCCGTGCCGGCCAGCGTGTGGATCGTCGCGAGCATCGCGCTGGTCACCGGGCTGAACATCGTCGGCATCCGGCTCGTCAACCGCGTGAACCTGATCCTGATCGCGAGCCAGCTCGTGTTCATCGCGGTCTTCGTCGCGGCGGCCGCGCATGTCGCGAGCGGCGAGGGGCTGGCGCCGACGCTCGCGCTGCCGTCGTCGGACGACGCACGGGCGATCTTCGCCGGGTCCGCGATCCTGTGCCTGTCGTTCCTCGGTTTCGATGCGGTGTCGACGCTGTCGGAGGAAACGCGCGAGCCGCGCCGCACGGTGCCGCGCGCGATCCTGCTCTGCACGCTCGCGAGCGGCCTGCTGTTCATGCTGATCGCGTATGCGGGACAGGTGGTGTTCCCCGACTGGCATGCGTTCAAGGATCTCGATTCGGCCAGCCTCGAACTGATGCGGCGCATCGGCGGCGGCACGCTGTCGGCGCTGTTCGTCGCGGTCTACGTGGCCGGCTGTTTCGCGAGCGCGATGGCCGGCCAGGCGAGCGTCACGCGCGTGCTGTTCGCGATGGGCCGCGACCGGGTGCTGCCCGAGCGCGTGTTCGGCCACCTGCATGCACGGTTGCGCACGCCGGTGCGCGCGACGCTCGCGGTCGGTGTCGTGTCGCTGTCCGCGCTGTTCATCTCGCTCGATCTCGCGTCGACGATGATCAGCTTCGGCGCGCTCGTCGCGTTCGCGGTCGTGAACCTGTGCGTGATGCGCAGCTATCTCGGCCGCCCGGAACATCGCCGCTTCGCGGGCTGGATCAGGTTCGGCGCGGTGCCGGCGCTCGGCTTCGCGATGAACGTCTGGTTGTGGTCGGGCCTGTCGCGCCAGACCTTCTACGTCGGCATCGGCTGGCTCGCGATCGGGCTGTGCCAGCTGCTGTGGCTCACGCGCGGCTTCACGCGCCCGGCGCCGACGCTGTCGATGAACTGAATGACGGGCCGGCGGCCTCCGGCTGCGGGCCGCCGGTCTCGAATCCCTGAAGGAGGAATGACCCATGAACGGTGTTGACGTCAATCTCGATGCGGACCTGCAGGCGCTCGGCAAGCGCCATCTGCTGATGCACTTCACGCATGCCGATGCGTATCGCGACCACGCGCTGACGGTGTTCGACCGCGGCGAAGGCTGCTGGCTCGTCGATCGCAACGGCAAGCGCTACTTCGACGGGCTCGCCGGGCTGTACTGCGTGCAGGTCGGCTACAGCCACGGCGCGGAGATCGGCGACGCGATCCGCGAGCAGATGGTGCGGCTGCCGTTCGCGACCAACTGGGGCTACGGCCACGAACCGGCGATCCGCCTCGCGCACAAGCTCGCGGCGCTCGCACCGGACGGCCTGAACCGCGTGTTCTTCACGTCTAGCGGCTCGGAGTCGAACGAATCGGCAATCAAGCTGGTGCGCCAGTATCACCAGGCGCGCGGCGAGCCGCAGCGGCGCAAGTTCATCGCGCGGCGCGTCGCGTATCACGGCACGTCGTTCGGCGCGCTCGCGCTGAACGGGATGACCAACTTCCGCAAGCATTTCGAGCCGCTGATGGCGGGCGTGCGGCACGTGAGCAACACGAAGCGCTACGGGCGGCCGGAAGGCGAGACGGAAGCGCAGTTCACGCGCCATCTGCTCGACGAGATCGAAGCGCTGATCGTCCAGGAAGGGCCGGACACCGTCGCCGCGCTCGTCGTCGAGCCGCTGCAGAACGCGGGCGGCAGCCTGACGCCGCCGGCCGGTTATGCGCAGGGGCTGCGCGCGCTGTGCGACCGGCACGGCGTGCTGCTCGTGGCCGACGAAGTGATCTGCGGGTTCGGCCGGCTCGGCGAATATTTCGGGTCGACGCGTTACGGGCTGAAGCCGGACCTCATCACGTTCGCGAAGGGGATCGCGTCGGGCTACGTGCCGCTCGGCGGCGTGATCGCGAGCGACACGGTGGTCGACACCGTGCTCGCCGGCCCGCAGCAGATGTTCCTGCACGGCGCGACCTACGGCGGCCATCCGGTCGCGTGCACGGCAGCGCTCGCGAACCTGGCGATCATGGAGCGCGAAGGCGTGCTCGCGAACGTCCGCGCCAACGAGGCGGTGTTCCGCGAGACGCTCGACGGCCTGCGCGAGCTGCCGTGTGTCGGCGACGTGCGCGGCGACGGCTACCACTACTCGCTCGAACTCGTGACCGACAAGGCCGCGCGCCGCTGGGCGGCCGGCATCAGCGCGCAGACGTTCGTGTCGACGCTGCTCGCGCCCGCGATCTTCGAAGCCGGGCTGTTGTGCCGCGCGGGCGTCGACCACGAAGGCACGCCGATCGTGCAGTTCTCGCCGCCGCTCGTGATGTCGCGCGACGAGATCGTGTGGTTCGTCGCGAAGATCCGCGACATTCTCGCCGACACTTACGCGCGTGCGACGCGCTGAGCGCGGCAGCACCGTTCGTCATTCCAGGAGCCTTCGATGCGAACCTCACAACAGAGCTATATCGCCGGACAGTGGTGCGATCCGGCCGATGCGCGCGCGATCGACGTGATCGATCCGGCGACCGCGAAGCCGTATGCGCGGCTCGCGATCGGCGGGCCGGCTGACGTCGACCGCGCGGTCGGCGCGGCGAAGCGGGCATTCGACGCGTATTCGCGCTGGACGGTCGACGCGCGCGTCGCGCTGCTGCAGCGCGTGCTCGAGATCTACCGGCGCCGCTACGACGAAGTCGCGCGCACGATCAGCCAGGAGATGGGCGCGCCGATCGCGTTCGCGCGCGCGATGCAGGCCGCGGTCGGCACCGCGCATCTCGAACAGACGATCCGCGCGCTGCAGTCATTCCGGTTCAGCACGCAGACCGATTCGCTGCTGGTGTCGCACGAGCCGATCGGTGTGTGCGCGCTGATCACGCCTTGGAACTGGCCGATCAACCAGATCGTCTGCAAGGTCGCGCCGGCGCTCGCGGCGGGCTGCACGATGGTGCTCAAGCCGAGCGAGATCGCGCCGTTCAGCGCGATCCTGTTCGCGGAGATCCTGCACGAAGCCGGCGTGCCGCCGGGCGTGTTCAACCTCGTGCACGGCTACGGGCATGAGGTCGGCGATGCGCTGTCGCGGCATCCGGACGTCGACATGGTGTCGTTTACGGGCTCGACGCGCGCCGGTGTCGAAGTCGCGAAGGCCGCGGCCGATACCGTGAAGCGCGTGCACCAGGAACTCGGCAGCAAGAGTCCGAACCTGATCCTGCCCGATGCCGACATCGAGGATGCCGTCACGCGCGGCGCGCGCAGCTGCTTCAGCAACAGCGGACAGTCGTGCAACGCGCCGACGCGGATGTTCGTGCACGTCGATCAGCTGGCCGCGGCCGAGGCGGCGGCGCGCGATGAGGCTGCGCGCACCGTCGTCGGCGATCCGCGTTCGCCGGAAACGGGCATCGGGCCGGTCGTCAGCCGCACGCAGTTCGACCGCATCCAGCAGCTGATCCGGAGCGGCATCGACGAGGGCGCGACGCTCGTCGCGGGCGGACCCGGCCGTCCGGACGGGCTCGGCGACGGCTTCTACGTGAAGCCGACGGTGTTCTCGAACGTCACGCCGGACATGACGATCGCGCGCGAGGAGATCTTCGGGCCGGTGCTGTCGATCCTGACCTACCGGACCGAGGATGAAGCCGTGGCGCTCGCGAACGATTCGGTCTACGGGCTCGCGGCCTACGTGCAGACGAAGGATCTCGAGCGCGCCCGCCGGATCGCGGCGCGCTTGCGCGTCGGCAACGTGCACATCAACTATCCGGCGTGGAACCCGGCCGCGCCGTTCGGCGGCTACAAGCGTTCGGGCAACGGCCGCGAGTATGCGGAGTTCGGCCTCGTGGAATATCTGGAGACGAAAGGCACGACGGGGTACGCGTGAGCGGCGGTGGCCGACCGCCGCCGGACGGTCGGCCCCTGCCTCGAGCCGGCTTCGCGTGTACCGACAGTCAGTTGTCCTCGCGATCCGCCGCGGCCGCGTCGGAGCCCGAGACGGGCGCGGCGGCCCGCCTGCGGATTTCGGAGTCGAGGATCAAGCGCCCGCGCAGCTTCCCTTTCATCCGTTTCACGTGCTTGGGCGCCTCGGTCATGTGCTCGACCATCAGTGCACGTACGCGCTCGGCATCGCGCGCTCGCGCGGCCAGCAGGATCTCCTTGTGGATCGACACGTTCGCTTCGCCGAAGCGCTTGTGCTCCGCGAGCGGCGTATCGTTCCTGAACTCGATCAACTGCCGGATCATCTCGTTGATCAGCTCGCAGCTGAAGCGCAGGAAGGGGTTCGGGTTCGCGGCCGCGAGGATGTCGTGGAACGTCGTGTCCTCCTGCCGCTGGCGCAGCATGTGGCCGCGGTCGTGCACGCCCGACGCGCCGTCGCAGCACGCGATGTTCGCCTCCAGCGCCGCGAAGTCGCGCTCGGTCAGGTGCGGCACGGCGCCCGCCGCCAGCTCGGGTTCGAGGAGCTTGCGCACCGTGTAGATGTCGTCGATCGTCACGTCCTTGAAGAACAGGTAGTTCTGCAGAAGTTGCAGCGTGCGGTCGAGCGGCACCTCGACGACCATCCCGCCGCCCGACGGCCCCGTCGTGACCTTGATGAGCCCCTGCACCTCGAGCGACTTCAGCGCCTCGCGGATCGTGCTCTTGCTCACCGCGTACAGCTGCTGCAGTTCCGCCTCGCGCGGCAGGCGGTCGCCCGGCTTCAGATCCTTCTCGGTGATCAGCCGCTTGATCTCCTCGGCGACGAGATCCGCCCGCTTCGGCTGCTTGATTTCGACCGCGAGGCCCGCCCTGGCTCGGTCCATGACCATCTTCAAGACTCCTTTGTCTGACTGCGCGCCACGTCATCGTCGACGATCCGTTGCGGCGCGGGGTACGGAATTTTGCCTGATTGACACCAATTTTGATCAACTCTAGCATCAGGTTCATTCTATTTATCATGATAAATAGGATCAACCGGCGACGCGCATCCTGCAGGGCGTGGATACGGTTTGGGTTTGGCAGTCGGTCGCATCGTGTGTCCCCCTTTATCAGGAGCGTCAACTTGAATCGCCGAGAACTGTTGAAACTGGCCGCGCTGTCGGCCGTGCCGGGCGCGCTCGGCAGCATGTCGTCCCGTGCCGCATTCGCGCAGGGTTCGACCATCCAGCTTGCCTGCCCGGTGCCGATGTCGGGGCCGTTCGCCGCCAATGGCAAGTACGCCGATCTCGGCATGCAGCTCGCCGTCCGGCAATACGGCAAGGTGCTCGGTGCGCCGCTCGCGTATACGGCACTCGACACCGAGGGCAAGCCCGCGACCGCCGTGCGGCGCGTGCAGGAGATCGCGCAGCAGAAGGGGGCCCGCTTTTTCGCGGGCGGCATCCTGTCGTCCGAATCGCTGGCAATGGGCAAGGAAGTCCAGAAGGCGGGCGGCGTGTTCATCACGACGGCGGGCGCGGATGAACTGACCGGCAAGGACTGCAACGATGCGACGTTCCGCTGGTCGGTGCCGACCTTCGGCGCGATCGAGCAGACGGTGCGGCCGTTGCTCCAGATGCTGCCAAAAGCGAAGCGCTGGTACACGATCACGCCGCAATACGTGTTCGGCGAGGGCCTGCTGTCCGCCGCGAAGGCGATCTTCAAGGAGAAAGGCATCGAGCATGTCGGCAACAGCTACCACTCGCTCGCCGAGAAGGAGTTCAGCGGCTACCTGACGAACGCGGCGGCCGCGCAACCGGACGTGCTGCTGATCCTGAACTTCGGCTCGCAATCATCGGACACGCTGCGCCAGGCCGTCAGCTTCGGGATGAAGCGCAACTGCACGATCCTGCTTGCGTGGGCATCGGGCCTCGAGCAGTTCGAGGCGCTCGGCCCCGACATCTGCGACGGCGTGTATTTCGGCGCGCAGTACTGGCACGGCATCGATTCGCCGCTGAATCGCGACTTCGTGAAGCGGGCGAACGCCGCGTTCAAGGCGAACCCGAACTACAGCCTCGCGGGTTCGTACATCTGCTCGAAGATCCTGCTCGACGCGATGGTGAAGGCCGGCAGCGCCGATCCGAAGAAGGTCGTCGCGGCGATGGAAGGCATGAAGTACGACGGTCTCACGGGCCCGGAGGAAATCCGCAAGGGCGACCACCAGGTGCTGAAGAACTACTACCTGCTGAAGGGCAAGCCGAAGAGCCGGATGAAGAACGCGGACGACTACGCGGATATCGTCAGCTCGGGTCAATCGTTCCTGTCCGTCGACAAGACGGGGTGCAAGCTCGCGTAACGCGATGCGCGCGTTCGCGGCCGTCGCGCGCCGCGGACGTCCGTTTCACTCCTTTCCGGTACGGAAGCCATGAACGTCTATCTGCTGCAGATCGTCAACGGCATCGGCGTGGGCATGCTGTATTTCCTGCTCGCCGTCGGCCTGTCGATCGTGTTCGGCCTGCTGCGCTTCGTGAACTTCGCTCACGGCGCGTTCTATCTGCTCGGTGCGTACCTTTGCTACCAGGCGCTGCAATGGTCGGCCAACTTCTGGGTTGCGCTCGCGGTCGTGCCGCTCGTCGTCGGCGCGTTCGCGTGGATCGTCGAGAAGCTCGTGCTGCGTCACGTGTATGCGCAACAGCATGAATTCCACATCCTCGCGACCGTCGGGCTCGCGCTCGTGCTGCAGGAGTGCGCGATCCTCGCCTGGGGCCCGCTTGGCGACAACGTGCCGCCGCCCGACGCGCTGAACGGCGTCGTGATCTGGGGCGGCTTCGTCTACCCGAAATACCGGCTGTTCGTGATCGCGTTCACGGCCGTGCTTGCCGGACTGCTGTGGTGGGTGCTCGAAGGCACGCGGCTCGGCAGTACGGTGCGCGCGGGCAGCGAATCGACGGAGATGGTGTCGCTGCTCGGTATCAACGTGACGCGCGTGTTCAGCCTCGTATTCGCGCTCGGCGCGGCCACCGCCGCGCTCGCCGGCGTGCTCGCGGCACCGATCCGCGGCGTCGATCCGTTCATGGGCATCGAGGCGCTCGGCGTCGCGTTCGTGGTGGTCGTCGTCGGCGGGATGGGGAATTTTCTCGGGGCGCTCGTCGGCGGGCTGCTGGTCGGCATCGTGCAGAGCCTGATGAGCACGCTGTGGCCGGAAGGCGCGCGCTTGATGATCTACGTCGCGATGGCGGCCGTGCTGCTGTTGCGTCCGAACGGATTGCTGGGGAGGGCCGCATGATCGAATCGTCGAAACCGCTGCCGCCCGCGGCGGCAGCCTCGCAGCGTTCGCGGCCGTGGTGCGGTGCGCTGCGGCGGCCGGAGGGCTGGCTCGCGGTGGCCGTCGCGTGCGTGCTGCCGCTGGCGCTGAGCTCGGGCTCGCTCGCGACCGAAGTGCTGGTGTTCGCGCTCGCCGCGCTCGGTTGCAACCTGCTGCTCGGCTATACGGGGCTGCTCTCGTTCGGGCAGGGCATCTTCTTCGGGCTCGGCAGTTATGCGGCGGGGCTGGTCCTGACGCACGGCGTCGGGTCGGTGACGGTTGCGCTCGTCGCGGCCGCCGTGCTCGGCGCCGCCGCGGCCGCGCTCGTTGGCTGGTTCTCGATCCGGCAGCGCGGCACTTACTTCGTGATGCTGACGCTCGCGTTCGGGCAGTTGTTCTACTTCCTCGCGTATACGACGCCGGATCTGACGGGCGGCGACAACGGGCTGCTCGACATCCCGCGCCCCGCGCTGTCCGCATTCGGGCATCCGCTCGTTCCGCTCGATTCGCCGTGGCGCTACTACGGCTTCGTCGCGGTGCTGTTCGTCGCGGTGTTCTGGCTGCTGCTGCGCGTATCGCGCTCGGTGTTCGGCCGGACGCTGCTCGCGATTCGCGACAACGAGGCACGCGCGGCGGCGGCCGGCTACGACGTGCAGCGATTCAAGCTCGCGGCGTTCGTGATCTCGGGCGCGGTCACGGGCCTCGCGGGGGCGCTGCACGCGCTGATGACGGGCATCGCGCCGCTGTCGAACATCGACTATCACACGAGCGAGATGATCCTCGTGATGACGGTGATCGGCGGCACGGGCAACCTGTTCGCGTCGGTGCTCGGCGCGGCATTCTACGTGCTGTTCGCGGATTGGCTGTCGACGCTGTGGCCGCGCTGGCTGCTGCTGCTCGGCCTCGTGCTGATCGCGGTCAGCCTGTTCATGCAGCGCGGATTGTGGGGGCTCGGCGAACGCGTCGCGGCATCGCTGCGGCGCGCCGATCGTACTGCGGCTACGGCCAGGGAGCGGCAATGAGCGAAGCGATTCTCGAAGCGCGCGGCATCGTCAAGCGCTACGGCAAGTTCACGGCGCTGGGCGGCGTCGATCTGCGGATCATGCCGCGCACCGTGCATTCGGTGATCGGCCCGAACGGTGCCGGCAAGACGACGCTGTTCCATACGCTGACCGGCACGCTGCCGATCACGTCGGGCTCGATCCTGTTCGATGGTCACGACGTGTCGCGCGAACCCGATCACAAGCGCGTGCGGCGCGGCATCGCACGCTCGTTCCAGGTGACGAGCCTGTTTCCGAACCTGAGCGTGCGCGAGAACCTGCGCGTCGCCGCGCAGGGCGTGGAATCGCGGCGCGCGTTGAATCCGTGGACGCCGCCGAGCGGCGCACTCGCGCATGACGGCATCGTCGACGAGGTGCTCGAGCGGCTCGGCCTGCAGCGCTTCGCCGACACGGCGGCCGGCGTGCTGTCGCACGGCCAGCAGCGCCGGCTCGAGGTCGGGATGGCGCTGGCGGCACGGCCGCGCGCGATCTTCCTCGACGAGCCGACGTCGGGCATGGGCATCGACGACCTCGACGACATGAAGGCGCTGATCCGCGGCCTGCGCGACGACTACACGGTCGTGCTGATCGAACACAACATGGGAATCGTGATGGACATCTCGGACACGATCACGGTGATGCAGCAGGGGCGCGTGCTGGTCGAAGGCAAGCCCGATGCGATTCGCGGCGATGCGCGCGTACGCAGCGCGTATCTCGGCAACATGATCACCGGAGGCCGCGCATGATGCTCGACGTGAAGGAGGTTCACGCCTGCTACGGCAAGAGCCACGTGCTGCAGGGCGTTTCGCTGAACGTGAACGAAGGCGAGACGGTGACACTCCTCGGCCGCAACGGCGCGGGCAAATCGACCACGCTCAAGACGATCGCGGGTGTCGTCGCGCCGACCGGCGGGACGGTGACGTTCGCCGGCCGGCCGGTGTCCGGGCAGCCCGCGCACCGGATTGCCGCGTGCGGCCTGTGCTTCGTGCCCGAGCATCGCGGCATCTTCCGGCTGCTGTCGGTCGAGGAAAACCTGCGGCTCGGCGCACGCCGCGATTCGCCGTGGCAGCTCGACGACATCTACCGGATCTTCCCGCGCCTGAAGGAGCGCCGCCGCAACGGCGGCGCGCAGTTGTCGGGCGGCGAGCAGCAGATGCTCGCGATCGGCCGCGCGCTGATGAACCACCCGCGGCTCCTGATGCTCGACGAGCCGGTCGAAGGGCTCGCGCCGGTGATCGTCGAGGAGATCGTCGCGCAATTGAAGCAGATCAAGGCGGCCGGCGTCGCGATCCTGCTCGTCGAACAGAACCTCGAAGTGTGCACGCAGCTCGCGGACCGCCACTTCGTGATCGAACAGGGCGTGATCGTCTACGAAGGCAGCAACGCGGCGTTCGCGGCCGATCACGAGGTGAAGGACCGTTACCTGGGTGTCGGCGTCGCGTAAGCGCCGGGCCCGTTCATTGCGAGGAATTCCATCGATGCAAGTTCTGGATTCGACACAGGGCGCCACGGCGTCCGGCCTGCGCGTCGACGGCGCGCGGCTGTGGGACAGCCTGATGCGTCTCGCGCGAATCGGCGCGACCAACAAGGGAGGCGTGTGCCGCCTCGCGCTCACCGAACTCGATCGCGAGGCGCGCGACCTGTTCGTCGCGTGGGCGAAGGAAATGGGCTGCACGGTACGCATCGATGCGATCGGCAACATCTTCGCGCGACGTACGGGCGAACGCGACGACCTGCCGCCCGTGACGACGGGCAGCCATATCGACACGCAGCCTACCGGCGGCAAGTTCGATGGCAACTACGGCGTGCTCGCCGGCCTCGAAGTGCTGCGCACGCTCGACGACGCGGGCGTGCGCACGCGTGCGCCGCTCGAGGTCGCCGTGTGGACAAACGAGGAAGGCTCGCGCTTCGTGCCCGTGATGATGGGCTCCGGCGTGTTCGCGGGTGCGTTCACGCTCGATCACGCGCTCGCGCAACGCGATCGCGACGGCATATCGGTGGGCGATGCGCTGGCCGCGATCGGCTATGCGGGCGACGCGAACGGCGCGCATCCGGTCGGCGCGTATTTCGAGGCGCATATCGAGCAGGGCCCGGTGCTGGAGGCGCACGACACGACGATCGGCGTGGTCGAGGGCGCGCTCGGGCAGCGCTGGTACGACGTGACCGTACACGGGATGGAGGCGCATGCGGGACCCACGCCGATGGAACTGCGGCGCGACGCGCTGCTGGTCGCGGCCGATCTCGTGCGCGCGGTGAACGGCATCGCGCGTGCGCACCCGCCGCACGGGCGCGGCACGGTCGGCTGGGTCGACGTCCATCCGAATTCGCGCAACGTGATTCCGGGCCGCGTGACGCTGACCGTCGACTTGCGCGCGGCCGACGATGCGACGCTGGCGGCGATGGATGCGGAACTGCGCGCGGCCTGCGCCGATCTGGGGGCGGTGGCCGACATGCGGATCGACGTCGAGCAGGTCGTGTATTTCGCTCCCCAGCCGTTCGACGCGGCACTCGTCGAGCGGGTGCGCGCGGGCGCCGGTGCGCTCGGGCTGTCGTCGATGAACGTGATCAGCGGCGCGGGTCACGACGCGGTGTATCTCGCACGCGTCGCGCCCACCGCAATGATCTTCGTGCCGTGCAAGGACGGGATCAGCCACAACGAGATCGAGGATGCCGATCCCGCCCACCTCGAAGCGGGCTGCAACGTGCTGCTGCATGCGATGC
The DNA here is from genome assembly GCF_003853505.1 of Burkholderia sp. Bp9015. Lineage (NCBI taxonomy): Bacteria > Pseudomonadati > Pseudomonadota > Betaproteobacteria > Burkholderiales > Burkholderiaceae > Burkholderia > Burkholderia sp. Bp9015. Next base: position 42,927 of record NZ_QTPZ01000025.1, on the reverse strand, counting down.
TCGGCGCGGCGGGCGTGGCGGAGGGCGCCACGCGATGAAGATCCTGATCGCCCGGATGAACCACGAAACCAATACGTTCTCGCCGGTGCCGACGCCGCTCGCCGCGTTCGGCCGCAACGGCCCCGACTGGGGTGACGACGCGTATCGCGCGAATCGCGGGATGCGCACCGCGATGGCCGCGTTCATCGATGCGGCGGCTCGCGCAGGCGCGGAGATCGTCACGCCGGTGTCGGCGGCCGCGAACCCGAGCGGGCCGGTCGCCGCCGACGCGTATGCGGCGATCTGCGACGCGATCGTCGCGGCCGCGCCCGGCTGCGACGCGGTGATGCTCGACCTGCACGGCGCGATGGTCGCCGAGCAGAGCGCGGACGGCGAGGGGGACCTGCTCGCGCGCGTGCGCGCCGCGCTGCCCGATGCGCCGATCGCGGTCGCGCTCGACCTGCACGCGAACGTCACGCAGAAGATGATCGATCACGCGGACGTGATCGTCAGTTTCAAGACCTATCCGCACGTCGACATGTACGAAACCGGCGAGCACGCGGCGCGTGTGCTGCTCGACCGGCTGCACGGCCGCGCACGGCCAGTGCTCGCGTGGCGGCAGCCGCCGCTGATGACGTCGACGCTGCGCAGCGCGAGCGCCGAAGGCGCGATGCGGCGCGCGGTGGAGGCCGCGCGCGCGGCTGAAGCCGACGGGATGCTGGCGGTATCGGTGCTGCCCGGCTTCTCGCTCGCGGACATTCCCGCGCCGTGCATCAGCATCGTCGTGGTCGCCGATGGCGACCACGCGGCGGCCGACGCGGTGGCCGAGCGCATCGCCCGGCAGATCTGGGACGCACGCGACGCGTTCGTCTACCGCAGCGCGCCGCTCGCGGAATCGGTCGCGCAGGCCGCGGCGCTGGCGCGCGGTGCTGACCGTCCGGTGCTGATGCTCGATCACGGCGACAACTGCATGTCGGGCGGCCCGTGCGACACGATGGACCTGCTGGAGGAAGCGCTCGCGCAGGGGCTCGACGGGATCGTCAGCGGGCCGCTGTGCGACCCGGATGCAGTCGCGGCGCTGATCGGCGTGGGCGTCGGCGCGACCGTGACCGTGCCGGTCGGCAACCGGATGCCGTCGCACGGCGGCGCGCGGCGCGCGCCGTTTCGGGCGACGGGCATCGTGCGCGCGATCACCGACGGCGAATACGTGATTACCGGGCCGACGTATACGGGCCAGCGCGCATACATGGGCCGCGCGGCGGTGCTCGATATCGGCGACGCGACGCTGGTCGTCACCGAGCGCACGCAGGAGCCGTGGGATCTCGGCGTGTTCGAGAGCGTCGGCATCGATCCGCGCCGGGCGCGATTCCTGCTGCTGAAGTCGCGGATGTACTGCCGGCCGGTGTTCGTGCCGATCGCGGCCGCGCTGGTCGAGTGCGACAGCCGCGGCGTGACCGGTTCGGACTACGGCCTGTTCCGCTACGAGCGGCTCGCGCGACCCGTGTATCCGCTCGACGACGTCGATCGGTGGGACAGCGCGGACGTGCGCACGACCTGAGCGGCGGGCGCGAGACGCCGGTTTCGCGCGCTTTCGTGCATCATGCGGTGGCATCGACCCGTCGAGCAGCAGGGTCGTGCCAGTCCTTGCGTCCGCAACCGATCCGGAGAACCGACCGCCATGCATTCGAATCGCTTTCGCTTTCGCCTTCGTCGCGCCCGCCTGCTCGCCGCGCTGACGCTCGCTACCACCGCCGGCACCGCCGTCACCGCGCACGCGGCCGACTGGATCGTGTCCGGCAACGACGGCACGTATCAGCGCGTCGAAGGGCGCGACACCTATCTCGCGTCGCCGCCCGCCGACACGCTGACGTTGCTCGACGCGAGCGTGTTTCCGCCGAAGGTCGCGCTGCAGGTCGATGTCGAGAACGGCATCCAGGGCCCGCCGCAGGCCGTCGCGATCGCACCCGACGCGAAGCTCGCGCTGGTCGGCGCGCCGACGCGCTACGACCTGGGGGTGAGGCAACTCGTGTTCGACACGTTTCTGCAGGTCGTGAACCTCGCTGCGTCGCCGCCGGCGATCACGCGCGTCGAACTCGGCACGCACCCGCAGGGGATCGCGATCGACCGGTCGGGCCGGCTCGCGCTGGCGGCGAACGTCGACGGCAGCGTGTCGATCCTGCGGATCGACGGAACGCAGGTGACGCTCGACGGCAACCTGAAGATCGGCAAGAAGCGGCTCGCCGGGATCAGTTTCACGCACGACGGCAAGCATGCGCTCGTGTCGCTGCGCGACGAGCAGGGCATCGCGGTGCTGAACGTCGACGACGGCAAGGTGACCGACAGCGGCACGCGGCTGAGCACGGGCGTCGCGCCCTACACGATCGACGTGTCGAGCGACAATCGCTGGGCCGTCGTCAGCAACGTCGGGCTCGCGGGGCTGCCGGGCTATACGGGCACGCTCGCGGGCGATGCCGATTCGGTCGCGCTGATCGACGTGTCGCGCACGCCGTTCCGCACGGTCCAGTACCTGACGGTGCCGTCGCTGCCGGAAGGCGTCGCGATCTCGCCGGACGGAAAGTGGATCGCCGTGCAGGCGATGGACGGCTCGAACCTGACGCCCGACAACCCGGGTCGCCACAAGCTCGGCAAGGTGGTGCTGTTCGAGATCCGCAACGGCCGTGCGGTGCAGACGAGTGAAGTGCCGGGCGGCGAAGCCGCGCAGGGCATCGTGTTTACCGCCGACAGCCGGCACGTGATCGTGCAGTTCAACGTCGAGCGGCAGCTCGCGCTGTATGCGGTGGAGGGCGGCAAGCTGCGCGATACGGGCAAGCGCATCGCGCTGACGGGCGGGCCGTCGTCGTTGCGGACGTTGCCGCGGTGATGGGTTGAAGCGTTCGACGGGGTGGCCGACGCGTGCGTCGTGCCGGTCCGGGATGCCGGGCTGCGCACGCAGCCCGAAGTCGCGATGACGGCGACGGTCAGCCGCCATCCGCTAGCCGAACTGCTCGCGCCGCTACGCGTTGCGCAGCGCCAGCCGTTCGCGCCCGCGGCTCATTGACCGAGCAACGCCGGCAGGTTGCCCTCATAGAGATGAACGCCCGCGTGGACGGTCTGGAACCACGAACACGCATACAGCTTGCCGCCGCACATCCGCCATTTCTTGCAGAAAGACAGATCCTCCGACAGCGAGCGCCCGTCGGGTTCCCTCAGGAACTCGAAATGCTCGTACATGGAGGTCGAATTCGGCGACAGGTTCCGATAGCTCGGCGGAAACTGGACCTGCGTCTCGGGATAGGCCTGCGCCATCGTGTCGAACACGGGGCGCGCGATCATCATCAGGCCGGCGCCGCCCGAGTGGATTTCGGAAACCGAATCGAGCTGGATCCGGGACTGTGCACCGTCCACCGCATACGCGGTCTGGCTGTAATCGGCGCTGAACAACGCGAGCCGCTCGGGCGGCGCCGACGGATCCGAGCGCGCGGCCTCGGCGACCGCCGCCCAGTTGATGCTCTTGGACGGATACAGCCCGAGCATCACGTCGTGCTGCTGTTCGAACATCCGGATCACGTCGCTGCCGCGAAAGCCGATGTCCGCATCGATGAACATCATGTGCGACAGGCCGCTGTGCAGGAAGCGCTCGACCGCGACGTTTCGTTGCTGATGCAACAATGCGGTGCCGCTCAGGTAGAAGTATTCGAACGCGAGGCCGGCGCTCAGGCACGCATGCTGGAGCTCCAGCAGCCCGTTCACGTAGGGCAGGTAACACATGCCGCCGTAGGCGGGCGTGGCGACGAAAATGCCTTGTTTCATGATCGGACGGCCTGCGTGGGCGGTGCCCTGTTCGTGCTGCGCGAGAATGACGACTCCGACCCGGATCTTACCCTGCGTCGCGGCCCGCCGGTCGGCGTTTTTCAGTGCGGCGTCGTCGCGTCTGCCGCTGCCGTGCGCGCCGCCGTCGTTACGGACGCAGCAGGTCGAATCCGCCGAACACGACCACGCCGCTGAGCGCAATCATCGCGACCGAATGCTGGCCGAAATAGAGAATCGCGGCCGCGAGCCACGTGGTCAGGCAGAAGGCGCCGATGCGGGCCATCGTGAATTCCTCGAAATGCGTGATGAAGGGGGGCGTGCCGAAGTCGGCGCGTCGCATGTCGATGCGGGCGCGGGGCTCGCGTTGCGACGGCGCCGGACGGCATCGCGTATCGGGCCCGACCGGGCGGGCACCGACGCGGGGTAGCCCGCGAGGCCTTGCCGGAAGCAGCCGGTGTGCTGCGGCAGCAGGCCAGCCGGCGATTTTACCAGCGTCGACGGCCGGCCAATCTGGCCCCTTCGCGACGATCGGCGGTACGCGCACGGCGCGGGCATCTCGGGGCATCTCAGGGCAGCTGGAAAGGCGCGGCTCAAGTTTCATCCGACGAATACCGTAAACCGGTTGCAAGGTTTCCCCTGTTCAACCAACCCGAGTCGCACACTCACTACGGACCGATACGATGCAGATCGACCCTTCTTCCGCCGCGCAGACCTCGCCAGCCGCTGGCAACGCGACCGCCAACCAGTCCGGCACCGGTGCCGCGTCGCCGGCGGGCGGTGCCGCGCAGTCGGACGGCGCGGGGCAGACGCCGGGCGCGTCGGGATCCTCGGCCGAGGATCCCGCGGTAAAGCAGTTGAAGCAACTCATCGAGCGCCTGCAGAAACAGCTTGCGCAACTGCAGCAGCAGATGGCGGCGGCCGCGCAGCGCGCGAAGCAGGATCCGGCCGCGACACTCGAGCAGCAGACGCTGGGCGCGGAAGCCAGCACGATCTCCGCCGCGCTGTCGACGGCGATCGCGCAGCTTGCGCAGGCGATCCAGAAGTCGGGCGGCTCGACGTCCGGCGCGCTGGTGTCGACGCAGGCCTGAAGGCACGACGCCGCGCCGTCGCGCACCGCAGCGCGCGGACGCGTCGCGGCACGCCGTCGCGCGCATTACAATCGCAAGCTCGTCTCCCTCGCAAGGACGGCAGAACGATGAACGCGGAATTCGCCGACGACGACCTCGTCCGCTTCGACGCGCAAGGCGGCGCGCTGCTGCCGGCGGCCGACGCCGAAGGATGGCTGGACCACGACGGCGCGCGCATCTGGCACGCGTCGTTCGGCCACGGCCCGCCGGTCGTGCTGCTGCACGGCGGCCTCGGCCACGGCGGCAACTGGGGCAACCAGGTGCCGGCGCTGCTCGCGGCCGGCTACCGCGCGATCGTGATCGACAGCCGCGGCCACGGCCGCAGCACGCGTGACGATCGCCCCTATTCCTACGAACGCATGGCCTCCGACGTGCTGGCGGTGCTCGATGCGCTGCGCATCGGGCGCGCACGCTTCGTCGGCTGGAGCGATGGCGCGTGCGTGTCGCTCGTGCTGGCCGCCCGCGCGCCGGCGCGTGCGGCGGGCGTGTTCTTCTTCGCGTGCAACATGGATCCGGGCGGCACGAAGGAGATGATGCCGAGCCCGCTGATCGACCGCTGCTTCGCGCGGCACCGCAAGGACTACGTGCGGCTGTCCGCGACGCCGGACCGTTTCGACGCGTTCGTTGCCGCCGTCAGCGAAATGATGCGCACGCAACCGGATTACAGCGCGGCCGACCTCGCGGCGATCGCCGTGCCGGTCGCGATCGTGCAGGGCGAGCACGACGAGTTCATCCGCCCCGACCATGCGGCGTATCTCGCGCGCACGATTCCGGACGCAACGCTGACGATCCTGCCGGGCGTGAGCCACTTCGCGCCGCTGCAGCGGCCGGCGCGCTTCAATGCCGCGATGCTGGCGTTTCTCGACCGCTTGCCGGACTGACACGCGCGGGACCGGTTCACGCGCCGCATAAGATTTTCTTTAGGCTCGCGCAACATATCGTCGATTGTCGGTTGGCGGCCGGCAGCGGATAGTCCTGCTTCGACGGGACGGCTGGCGCGGCGTCCGCGCGGCGCGGCCGAATCCGTTGTTCATGCAACCATCTGAAAATCGAAGGAACCGCACCCATGCGATTCAACGCGATCCGCATCGCCGCGACCCTGTTCGTCGCCGCATGCGCCGCCACCACGGCCGGCCGCGCGGCCGCCGCCACGCAGGACGAGATTCACGACACCGTAACCCGCCACGTCGCACCGCTGATGAAGCAGTTCGCCATTCCCGGCATGGCGATCGGCATCGTCGCCGACGGCAAGCCTTATGTGTTCGACTACGGCGTGATGTCGACGCAAACCGGCCAGCCGGTGACCGGCGACACGCTGTTCGAGATCGGCTCCGTCAGCAAGACGCTGACCGCGACGCTCGCATCCGACGCGCAGGAGGGCGGCGAGCTGTCGCTCACGGACCCGGCCGGCAAGTATCTGCCCGCGCTGCGGGGCAAGCCGTTCGGCCGCGTGACGCTGCTCGAGCTCGGCACGCACACGCCCGGCGGGATGCCGCTGCAGGTGCCCGACAGCATCCGTGACGACGCGGGCCTGATGCGCTATCTCGACGCGTGGCGCCCCGCGTACGCGCCGGGCACGCGGCGCACCTATTCGAACGTGGCGATCGGGATGCTCGGGCAGCTCACCGCGATGGCGATGAACCGCGACTTCGCGGGGCTGATGGAACAGCGGCTGTTTCCCGCGCTCGGGATGGCGCACACCTACATCAACGTGCCCGCCGCGCGCCAGGCCGACTATGCGCAGGGTTATACGCAGGACGGCAAGCCGATCCGGATGACGGGCGGCATGCTGTGGCAGCCGGCGTACGGCGTCAGGACGACGGCGGCCGACCTGTTGCGCTTCGTGCAGGCGAACATGGGGCTCGTCGAAACGGCGCCGCGGTTGCAGCGTGCGCTCGAACGCACGCACACCGGCTATTTCCACGCGGGGCCGTTCACGCAGGACCTGATCTGGGAACAGTATCCGTATCCGGTCGCATTGCCGACGCTGCTCGCGGGGAATGCGCCGCCGATGCTTCACGACGCGACGCCCGCGATCGAACTCAAGCCGCCGCTCGCACCGCGCCCGGACGCGTGGATCAACAAGACGGGGTCGACCAACGGCTTCAGTACCTATGTCGCGTTCGTGCCCGCGAAGCGGCTCGCGATCGTGATGCTCGCGAACCGCAGCTTCCCGATCGAGGATCGTGTGAAGACTGCGTACCGGATCGTCGAGTCGCTGGGCGGCAAGCCGTAGCCTGGAGGATCCGGCACTGACGCGGCGCCGCCGCCGATCTTCCCGCCCGGATCAAAACTCTTTTCGCGATCCGCCTCTTTCGCCGCCCGCGCGCGGCATCGATACTGACGCTACAGGCCGCGTTGCGCAGGTTCGACGCGCCGCACGGCCGGCATCGACGGCCCGCGCCCATCCGACACCGGTGCGCGCGGGCCGACTCATTTCCGCGAGGCGCGGGCAGTTTCGCGGCCTCGCCATCGGAGCGGTGGATGAAGGGCATCAAGGTATTCGTGACGGGCGCGGCCGGCTACATCGGCGGCTCGGTGGCCGCACGGCTGGTATCGGAAGGGCATGTCGTCACCGGGCTGGCGCGCAACGGCGAGAAGGCCGCGACACTCGCGGCAGCCGGCATCTTGCCGGTCATCGGCACGCTCGACGACACGGCGCTGCTGCATGCGTTCGCGAGCGACGCGGACTGCGTGATCAACGCGGCGAGCAGCGACCACCGCGCATCGGTCGAGACGATCGTCGCGGCGCTGAGCGGCTCGGGCAAGACGTTCCTGCATACCAGCGGCACCAGCGTGATCGCGGACGACGCACAGGGCGCGCACGGCGACGCGCCGGTGTTCGACGAAGCGACGCCGGTCGTCGCGCCGGCCAAGCCCGAGCGCCGTGCGATCGATCAGCTCGTGATGTCGGCGGCGACGCTCGGCATCCGCTCGGCGGTGATCTGCAACAGCATGATCTACGGCGACGGGCTCGGCATCCGGCGCGACAGCGCGCAGCTTCCGCTGCTCGCGGCGATCGCGCGCGAGGCCGGCGCGGTCCGCGTGATCGGCAAGGGGTTGAACCGCTGGTCGAACGTGCATGTCGAGGACGTCGCCGATCTCTACGTGCGCGCGATGCGGCACGCGGCGCCCGGCGCGCTGTATTTCGCGGAGAACGGCGAAGCGTCGTTCGCGGACATCGGCGCGGCGCTCGCCGCGCGTCTCGGTTTGCCGTCGGTCGTCGAGTGGGACATCGCCGAGGCCGAGCAGGTGCTCGGCCACTCGCGCGCGCATTTCTCGCTGGCGTCGAACAGCCGCGTGAAAGCCGTGCGCGCGCGGCAGGAACTCGGCTGGGCGCCGCAGCATGGCGCGATGCAGGACTGGATCCGCCACGACATGCCGATCGCGGCCTGACGCCGCAGAATTGCTTCGCAGCACGCAGCACGCAGCACGCAGCACGCAGCACGCAGCACGCAGCACGCAGCACGCAGCACGCAGCACGCAGCACGCAGCACGCAACACGCAACACGCAACACGCAACACGCAACACGCAACACGCAACACGCAACACGCGCCCTCCCGGGCGCGTGCGCCCCCCGGCCCGCGATCGCATTGCTCGGACAATATTGGCCGCGCATTCTTGAATCTGAATCAACTATGATTCGCGCCGGCTCCCGCTTATCAAACGGGCGCTGCGGCACTATCGTGACGATTCTGAAACCGTCACCGATTCCCGACCATGAAGACCACCCTCGACGAGATGCTCGCATTCGTGACCATCGCCGATACCGGCTCGTTGACGGGGGCGGCGGACAAGCTCCACCAGCCGACGTCGGTGATGAGCCGGATCCTGCGGCGTCTCGAGGAAAAGCTCGACACGACGCTGATCCGCCGCACGACGCGCCGGCTCGAAGTGACGGAAGAGGGCACGCTGTTCCTCGAATACGCGCGCGAGATCATCGCGTCGGTCGAATTCGCCGAGGAACAGCTCGCCAGCCAGCGCGAGAAGCCGGCCGGGCGGTTGCGCATCAACGCGGCGATGCCGTTCATGCAGCACGTGATCGCGCCGATGATGCCGGGCTTTCGCGAAGCGTTTCCGGCGATCGCGGCCGAACTGCATACCAGCGACGAAATCATCGACTTGCTCGAACAGCGCGCCGACGTCGCGATCCGGATCGGCGAGCTGCGCGATTCGACGCTGCACGCGCGCAAGCTCGGCAGCAGCCGGCTGCGCATTCTCGCGAGCCCCGCGTACCTGGAGAAGGCCGGCGTGCCGACGCGCGTGGCCGATCTCGCGGACCATACGCTGCTCGGCTTCGTGCAGCCCGAAACGCTGAACCACTGGCCGCTGCGCACCGCGGACGGCGACGTATACCGGATCCATCCCGCGCTGCAGGCGTCGAGCGGCGAGACGCTGCTGACGCTCGCGCTTAACGGCGCGGGCATCGTGTGCCTCGCCGACTACATGACGGGCACCCATCGCCGCGACGGCAGCCTCGTCGAAGTGCTGGTCGACGACACGACCGAATTCCGCCAGCCGATTCACGCGGTCTACTATCGCAACGCTACGCTGTCGTCGCGCATCGTCAGTTTTCTGGACTACTTGAGCGCACAGCTGAAGGAAGGCGGCGATATCGACTGAAGGGGCGCGCAAACCGCCGCTCGTCTCGTGCGAAGGGCGACGTGTTCGATCGATATCGGGCACGTCGCCCTTTTTTCATGGCGACCGACGCGACCAACGCGACCGATGCGCCGCACCAGCCGCATCGCACCAACCCGCCTACTGCCCGAGCGCGGTCATCAGCCTGACCTGCGCGAGCATCTCGTCGGTGCGCGCCTGCGCGAGCGAATCCTCGGCCGCGAGCAGCGAGCGCTGCACCTCCAGCGTGTCGATGAACGCCGATTCGCCGCTGCGCCACGACCGGTTGATCTGCGCATAGGCATCGCGCGCATTCGACGCCGCGCGTTCGAGGCGCTCGGTCCGGCTGTGATCGCGGGCGGTTGCGGCGAGCGACGTTTCGACATCGCTGACCGCGCCGAGCACGGTCGAGCGATAGGCGGCGACGGCCTGATCGGCCTGCGCGCGTCGCAACGCGACGATGCTGCGGCGCCGTCCGCCGTCGAACAGCGGCGCGCTCGCGCCGGCGCCGGCCATCCAGGCGAGCGAACGCGCGAGCGTCGCGCCGGAGAAGCCGTCGACGGCCGCGCCGATCACGCCGATCAGCTGCAGGTGCGGCCTGAGATCGGCTTCGGCCACGCCGATGCGTGCATACGCGGCGACGACCCTCGCTTCGGCGGCGCGCACGTCGGGCCGGCGGCGCAGCAGGTCGGCTGGCGTGCCGATGCCCGGCGCCGCTGCCGTCCACACCGGCCCCGGCGCGGGCGGATCGAGTTGCGCATAGACGTCCTGCGGCGTCGCCGCGGTGATGATCGACAAGCGGTGAATCGCGGCCTGCCGCTGCAACTGCAGCACGGGCAACTCGGCGAGCGTGGTTTCCGCCTGCGCGGCGGCGCGGTCGACGTCGGCGATCGGCACGACGCCCGCGTCGAACAGGCGCCGCGTCGATGCCTCGGTGCCGCGCTGACTCTCTGCGTTCGCCTCGACCAGCGCGAGCCGCTGCTCGAGCCCGCGCACCGTCACGTAGGTGCGCACGGTTTCGTCGATCGTCGCGATCCGCACGGCCGCCGCGTCGTTCTGCGCGGACGCGATGTCGGCGTCGGCGGCCGACACGCCCTGGCGGATGCGCCCGAAGATGTCGATTTCCCACGCGACGCTCGCATTCAGGTCGAACGCATTGCCGGTCGTCGGCGTGTCGGTCGGGAACGCCTGCGACGCGGACAGACGCTGACGGCCGGCGCCCGCATTCAGATCGAGCGACGGGAACCACTGCGACGCGGCGCCGATCCGTACCGCGCGCGCCGCGTCGATGCGCGCGACCGCCGCCTTCAGGTCGAGGTTGTTGGCGAGCGCGCGATCGACCAGCCGGTCGAGAATCGGATCGTGAAAGCCGTGCCACCACGCGTCGGTCGCGGCGGCAGGGCCGGCGGCGACGAGATCCGCGTTCGCGTAGGTCGCGGCGAGCGGCGGCGGGGCGACGGTGGCGACCGGCGCGCTCGTGCACGCGGTCAGGACGGCCGCCGCGGACAGCGCGGCCACGAGTCGGATGAATTTCATTGCACCACCTCCGCGGCCGCCGCCGCGACGCCGGATTTGCGTGTCGCGAGCCGGCGGACCAGCACATAGAACACAGGCGTGAACAGCAGCCCGAAGAACGTCACGCCGATCATCCCGAAGAACACGGCCGCGCCGACCGCCTGGCGCATTTCCGCGCCGGCGCCTTCGGAGATCACGAGCGGCAGCACGCCGAGAATGAACGCGAGCGACGTCATCACGATCGGGCGCAGCCGCTGCACGCACGCGTCGACCACCGCGTCGACCAGCTCCCTGCCGTCGGCCTCGAGCTGCCGTGCGACCTCGACGATCAGGATCGCGTTCTTCGCGGCGAGCCCGACCAGCACGATGAAGCCGATCTGCGTGAGGATGTTCACGTCCTGGCCGAGCGCGCGCACGCCGAGCGACGCGGCCAGCAGGCACATCGGCACGATCAGCAGGATCGACACCGGCAGGCTCCAGCTGCCGTACTGCGCGGCGAGCACCAGATAGACGAGCAGCACGCACAGCGGGAACACGAGCAGCCCCGTGTTGCCGGCCGTGGTCTGCTGGTACGACAAGTCGGTCCATTCGAACGAGATGCCCGGCGGCAGCACCTGCTTCGCGAGCGTCTCCATCGTCTTGATCGCAAAACCGGAACCGAGGCCGGGTGCGGTATCGCCGTTGATCTCGGTGGCCGGATACAGGTTGTAGCGCGGTGCGCGATCGACGCCGAGCGTGTCGTCGATGCGCGTGACGCTGCCGATCGGCACCATGTCGCCGTCGCGGTTGCGCACCTTCAGGCGCCCGAGGTCGGAGGCCGTCACGCGGAACGGCAGGTCGGCCTGCGCGGTGACGCGATAGGTGCGCCCGACGATGTTGAAGTCGTTGATGTAGGTCGAGCCGAAATACGTTTCGACCGCGTCATTGATCTCCTGGCTCGGCACGCCGAGCATCTCCGCCTTCTCGCGATCGAGCTCGACGTGAACCTGCGGACTCGTCGCCGAGTAGGGCGTGTAGACGCCGACCATGCCGGGCGTGCGGTTCGCGGCGTCGACGAGATCCTGCGTCGCCTTCGCGAGCGCGGCCGTGCCGAGGCCGTTGCGGTCTTCGAGCCGCATCGCGAAGCCGCCCGTGCTGCCGAGGCCCTGCACCGGCGGCGGCATCGCGACGACGATCGACGCTTCGGTGATGCCCGCGAGGCGCTTGCGCAGCTCGGCCGCGATCGTGTCGATGGTGAGGCCCTGCGCCTTGCGTTCGGGCCAGGGCTTGAACACCGGGAACAGGCCGGCGCTGTTCGCCGAATTCGTGCCGGTGGCTGCGTTGACGCCGGAGAACACCGGCACGCGCGCGACGCCCGGCACCGACAGCGCGATGTCCTCGATCTTGCGCGCGACCGCGCTCGTGCGTTCGAGCGTCGCGCCGTCGGGCGTGCGCACCAGCACCACCAGGTAGCCGCGATCCTGCGCGGGAATGAAGCCCTTCGGGCTCGATACCAGCAGATAGCCGGTCGCCGCGATCAGCACGACGTACAGCACGCTCATCGCGGGAATGATCCGCACGAGCTTCCTGACCAGCGCGCCGTAGGCGTCGGACACGCGCTGGAACACGCGGTTGAAGGCATCCGCGAAACGCTGCACCGCGCGCATGAGCGGCGCGAGCAGCGCGACCGTGCGCGACGTCGACGCCGGCGCATCGTGCGCGGAGTCGTGCGCCTTCAGCATCATCGCGGACAGCGCGGGCGCGAGCGTGACCGACGTGAAGAACGAGATCGCGGTCGACACGGCGATCGTCACGCCGAACTGGCGGAAGAACTGGCCGGAGATGCCCGGAATGAACGAGGTCGGCACGAACACCGCGCACAGCACCAGCGTGATCGCGAACAGCGCGCCGCCGACTTCCTTCATGGTCAGCAGCGTCGCATCGCGCGGCGCGGTGCCGGCCGCCAGGTGCCGCTCGACGTTCTCGACCACGACGATCGCGTTGTCGACGACGATCCCCACCGCGAGCACGAGGCCGAACAGCGTCAGGTTGTTGATCGAGTAGCCGAGCACGGCCATCGCCGCGAACGTGCCGACCAGCGACACCGGAATCGACAGGATAGGGATGATCGAAGGCCGCCAGCCCTGCAGGAACAGCAGCACGACGAACACCACGAGCACGACCGCCTCGTAGATGGTCTTCACGAGTTCGTGGATGCTGTCGCCGATGAACGCGGTCGGGTTGTAGCCGATGTTGTAGACGATGCCCTTCGGGAACGCCTTGCCGAGCTCGGTCATCTTCTTCTCGACCGCGTCCATCGTCGCGACCGCGTTCGCGCCGGGCTGCTGCAGCACCTGCAGCGCGATGGTCGGGTGGCGCAGCATGTAGCTGTCGGTCGCGTACGCGAGCGCGCCGACCTCGATGCGCGCGACGTCCTTCAGCCGCACGAGACGCCCGTCCTGCCCCTGCTTGACGACGATGTCGCTGAAATCCTCGGGCCGCTTCAGGCGCCCTTCGAAGATCAGGTTCGGCTGGAACGCCTGGTTCGTGATCGGCGCCTGCGCGACCACGCCGCCCGCGAGCTGCGTGTTCTGCGCGCGCACCGCGGCGATGAGGTCGCGCGGGCTCAGGCCGAACGACGCGACGCGTTCCGGGTCGAGCCAGATGCGCATCGAGTATTCGCGCGCGCCGAGCGGGTTGATGTCGCCGACGCCGTCGATCCGCTTCAGCACGTCGGCGACGTTGCGGATCGCGTAGTTCGACACGTACAGCGGATCGTAGCGCTGGTCGGGCGAGTAGATGAAGATCGTGCCGAGCTGCGTCGGCGACGACTTGCGGACCGACACGCCGCTGCGCTGCACGGGCTGGGGCAGGCGCGGCGTCGCGAGCGCGACGCGGTTCTGCACCAGCACCTGCGCCTTGTCGACGTCGGTGCCGGGCTTGAACGTCGCGGTGATGTTCAGGCTGCCGTCGGAGGTCGCCTGGCTGTACATGTACAGCATGTCCTCGACGCCGTTCACTTCCAGCTCGATCGGGGTCGAGACGGTTTGCGACACGGTTTCCGCGGACGCACCCGGGTAGCTCGCCTGGATCACGACGGTCGGCGGCGCGATGTCCGGATACTCGGACACCGCGAGCGAGAAATAGGCCAGCGCGCCTGCGATGGTCAGCACGATCGACAGGACGATCGCGAGCACCGGCTGCTGGACGGACAGGCGGCCGAGGTTCATTGCGCGCTCCCGGTCGCGGTTCTGGACGCAGCGGTTGCGTTCGCAACTTTTTCGGAATTCGTCGCATTCGCCATCTGCGCCGCATCGATCGCGCGCGGCACCGCATTGACCTGATCGCCGGCCTGCACGCGCTGGAAGCCGTCGACGATCACGCGGTCGCCGGCCTTCAGCCCCGCATCGATTTCACGCAGGTTGCCGAACAGGCGGCCGGGCGTCACCGGGCGCACCGATACGGTGCCGTTCGCGTCGACGAAATACAGCACGCGGCGCGTCGCGTCGGTCGCGACGGCCGAATCCGGCACGAGCAGTGCCGCGTGCGCGACGCGGCTCGACAGCGACACGCGGCCGAACTGGCCAGGGCTCAGGCGCCCGTCCGGATTCGCGACGCGCGCGCGCTGGCGCAGCGTGCCGGTCGAATTGTCGAGGCGGTTGTCGACGAAATCCATCGTGCCCGACAGCGACGGCTTCGCGTCGCCCGGCAGCGCGATCGCCACCTGTCGCGACGACGCGCTGCCGCCATGTTGCGCGGCTTCGCGCGTGTAGCGCAGGTAGCTTTCCTCGTCGACGTCGAAGTAGATGTCGATCGGGTCCTGCGACACGATCGTCGTCAGCACCGTGGCTTCGCTGTCGCCGCCCTTCACGAGGTTGCCCTCGCTGACGCGCTTGCGGCTGATGCGCCCCGACATCGGCGCGACGATGCGCGTGAACGACAGGTCGAGCCGCGCGCGTTCGAGCGCGCCTTGCGCGCTCGTCACGTCGGCCTGCGCGCTTTGCACGGCCTGGCGGCGCTGGTCGTACAGGCTCTGCGCGATGGTGTCGGTCTTGATCAGGACGCTGGCCCGCTCGAAATCCTGCCGGCTCAGCTTCAGTTGCGACTGCGCGCGCTCGAGCGTGCCTTGCGCGGCCGTCACCGCCGCCTGGTACGGGCGCGGATCGATGACGAACAGCAGGTCGCCTTTTTTCACGGTCGCGCCATCCTGGAACGCGACGCGTTCGAGATAGCCGCTCACGCGCGGGCGCACGTCGACCGTGTCGACCGCTTCGAAACGGCCCGTGTAGACGTCGACGTCGTTCACGTTGCGCGCGACGGGTGCGCTGACGATCACGTTCGGCTTCGGGGCCGGCGCGGTGTCGTCCGACCGGCAGCCCGTCAACGTGAGCAATGCGGCGAGCGGAAGGGCGGCCAGCACGGCCGGTCGCGCGAAGCGCTTCAATCCTGGGTAGCTGTTCATGTTGTTCGGGGTATCGAATGACGCGCACGGCGCCGGATGGTGCGCAGTATCGTGCGTGGCGCGCGATGGATAAACGGACGCGGCGTCATAAGAACTTGTACTGCGCAGTCACGAATCGCGCGGTGCGGCGACGATGCGCGCGGCAGGGGCGTGATGCGGGAAGCGGTGCGACGACGCGCGGCCCGAATGCCTGTTCAGGCGATTCGGGCCGGCGATGCGGAGGGGACGGACGAGCGGGGGCGCGTGGCGGGCAAGGTGCTCGCGCGCGTCGACGCCGCTCAATGACCGCGATAGATCGCGGCGCGGCCGTTGGTCGTCAGCGCGTGGCCGGATGCGCTGGTGCTGGTGCCTTCGCTGCCGTAGCCGGTCGTGTCGGCTGCCGGTGCGGTGTTCGATGCCGCTTGCGCGACGGCGTTTTCACGCACGCGCTTTTCGGCGGCGAGGATCGCGACCGGATACTGGTTGTGGTCCAGTGCCGGCGTATAGCCGACGGCCGCGAGGCGGGCCATTTCGGCTTTCACTTCGGCGCGGGTCAGCGGGCGGTCATGCTGCTGCGCGAACGAAACGGCCGGCGTGGCGATGATCAGTGCGGCAAGCGTGGAAGAAACGAGCGTTTTCATCAGGGGTACCTATCGGGTCGAGTGAACCGCAACCACGTCGTCGTCGTTGCGAGTGCTGCCAATATAGGTATCCCGACGCCGCGGAAAAACGGGCCGCCGGCGAAATCATTTTTGACCTGGAATCACGAATCGGCGGTCGATGCAAACGATCGAGCCCGCACACGGCGGCCGGCCGGTCACGCGCGCCCCATGATCCGCGCGCCGAGCGAGATGCCGAGCGCGGACAGCGACGCATTGGCCGCAATAGACCGTCTCGTGAGACACGCGCATCGCCTCGTCATCGGCATATCGGTTCTTAAGCCAACCGCTCACTTGCTCTGGAGACCATTCGCGGCAAAGCTTACGCTCGACCGCATAGCGCAAGCGCCGGTTCTGCTCCAGGAAGCAGCGTTTGGGTCGCAGAGCAGCCTGCAAGGCTCGCTCATCCGCTTCCAGAGCTCGATAGTGGCCCGTTCCGCCGTTACGCGCAATCTCACGGGAAATCGTGGAAGGAGCGCGGTTCAACTGGCGGGCAAACGTCGAGAATGAAAGTCGGCGAGGGCGGTGCAGCCTGGCAGGTGACGCCGTCGTTCAGCGTGATCGGAGGGTATCAGTACACGACGTTCGAAGGCCATCACGGGAACGAAGGGGCGCTTGGCCTCCATTACCTGTTGTCGAAACGGACCGACGTCTATCTGTCGGGAGACTACGTGAAGGCGTCGAGCGGTGTGAACGCGGTGGTGGGTTACAGCTTCGTGCCGTCGTCGACCACGACACCGGCAGACTAAGGATCGGGATGCGCCACTCGTTCTAGTCGCATCATTCTTTTGAGCAACAGGGACGGGCCGCGAAATTCCGGTCGACGTTCTTCGTCGCGCCCGCACGCAGAGGGATTGACAGGGAGATTCTCTCGGTGCGGGCTCGCTCGAAGAACGAGACGTGATCTTGCGGCCGCTTTAGCGGCGGCCAAGGCTCCACGGTGCCGATCCGGGAAGATCTATTGAAATACCCGGTCGGCTGCATTCGCCTCTCGAAGTGCGCGCTCGACGATCTTCATCAACATCCTGGATTGCCGGTCGCGAATCGGATCAAGCCCCGGAGCGACGATTTCGGTGATCAGGAGGCGGCGACTGCCGTTAGTGCGGGTGAATGTGCGGAACGCTTCGTCATTGCGCGTCGGGCGCGGTGGTGCCGCCGGCCGCTGCCGGCTCACTGACGGTCCGCGTTCTGGCCGTTCACTGCTGCAACGCGCGCCTGGGCGGCCTGCAGGTTTTCCGGAAATTGCGTTCGTCTGGCCATGGACGGCCGGTAACCCGCCGTCTCGATCTGGATCAGCTCGTTGCGAACTTCCGTGCGGGTCTTCGCCGGATTCTGCGGTTGGGCGAACGACACGGCGGGAATGGCGATCATCGCGGCGATTGCGAATGTATTAATAAAGGATTCCATAGTGATTTACCTCCGATGCGGATGCGTATGGCGATCTCAACCTTCCTGTCAGTCACCGGTAAGAACAGTGTAGCCGAGACTGCATCCCCATGCTGGTAAAACATGATTGCTCGAACGTGCAATTCAGATTATCCGGATGTCATTTCGAAAAACCGGATTGATTCGATCGAAACGTTCGAAGTATCGGCGCGGGAACAGCGCGTGGCATCGTTCGAGCGATGCCGTGCTTGTTCGAAAAGGCGAATGATGCGTCGAACGATACGCCGATCGACCGAGTTTCTCGTGCTTACTGCAGCGCAATGAATTGCTCGAGCAGATCCCGGTGGTCGAACTTGTCGCGCCACCATCGCAGCGCGCGTCCGGCTTCGTCGTCGCGCCATGCCAGATAGCATGGCGTCGTTTCTCGCATCCCGGTCACCTGGCGCGTTACGAGCTTGCCTTCCTCGATCGCGCGGGCGGCCAGGCCCGCGGGTAGCGCGCCGACGGCGAGCCCTTCGCACAGCACCGCGAGCTTGATCTCGAGGGTCGGCACCGCGAGGTAGGGCTGGGACGGTTGGAACGCCGCCGACCGCAGCAGCGATTCGCGCGAGGGGCCTTCGACCACCGCGCATCGAAATTGCGTCACGGCGAGGAGCGTGAGCGGTTCAGGCATCGTTGCCAGAGGGTGATGCGGCGCGACCGCGAACACGTAACGCAACGTGCCGATCGGGCGCGCGACGATGTCCGTCAGCGCGGGCGGCTCGCCGGTCGCGCCGACGACGAGATCCGCGCGTCCCGAGACGAGCGCATCCCACGTTCCGCCGAGCACGCCCGTCGACAAGCGCAGGCGCGTGTCCATTTCGAGCGCGTCGAATTCATGCACGTACGGCCAGAATCCTGCGAACGGCAGCACTTCGTCGACGCACACGTGCAATTCGGTCTCCCAGCCGTCCTGGATCCGGCGCGCTCGCAGTTCGAGCTGCTCGGCGGCCGCGAGCAGCCGGCGGCCCTCCTCGACGACGACACGCCCCGCGTGTGTCAGCCTCGCGCGGCGGCCGCTGCGATCGAACAGGACGACACCGAGATCGCTCTCGATCTTCTGCACGAGATAGCTGAGGGTCGAAGGCACGCGGTGCAGCAAGGTAGCCGCATCGGCGAACGAATGCGTCCGGTCGATCGCATCCAGGGCTTCGAGGGCTTCGAGTGACAGTTTCAATTCCGCTTTCCTCAGCGCAATGGTGTGTGCATGTCCGGCGTGCATTCGGCGATCGTCGTGTCCCGTGAGCAGCGCACGGCGGGCGATACGGCGTGTTGCCCGTGCGCCGGGCGGCCTGCTGTCGTTGTCGTCATCGATCAGGAAAATTCAGGTGATCTTAAGAACATCCGTCTCGCCGTCATGTAAGTTTTATAGGCGTGGCCTCGGCCGGAACCGCGGACGATGCGGATCGAGAGGGGCGGGCACGCGGAACCGTGACATTCGCTCGTCGACGAAAAAGGAGAATCGACATGATCAAGTCCGGCATGATGCCGCTCGCGCTTGCAGTGCTGACGGGTGTTGCGCTGCTGGGTGCGCCGGCCGCGTACGCGCAGGATTCGGATGCCGCTCCGGCAGCGGCCAGTGCACCGATGTCGAAGCAGGAACTGAAAGCGCAACGCAAGGCACAGCGCAAGCAGGCTCGCCTGAAGCGTAACCAGGAACTGAGTGCGCTCGAGAAGAACGGTTATCGCGTAAGCAAGGACGATCACTATCCGCAGAGCCTCCAAAGGGCGGAACACAAGGCCGATGCACAGAAGGCTGCCGCCGGCGCGTCCGCGCCCGGGCAATGACGATCCGGCGCCGTATCCGCGCCCCGGCGTGGCGTGGCGGGTGACGGCGTCCGCCCGCGGCCTCCCGTGCATGCTGGCGCGATGCAACCGACAGGCTCCGCGTCCATTCTCGCTCGATTGGGTGCAAACGGTTGCAAAGCGAAGCATACCCATATTCACTGAAAAATTGCCGAAATTCAGGGTTAACGCTCTCTAGCCTGTTACGGTCAGGCAGGTACTATTGCATCAACTTATGCAAACGGTTGCATGGAGGGTATCATGACGGAGCAGGCAACATTGAGTGCGATTACCGACGATCCCGCGTCCGTTACCGCGATCGTCAAGGCGGCGATGGCGGGAACCCGGGACGCCCGACTGAAGGAGATCATCGATGCATTGGTCGATCACGGCCATGCGTTCCTGAAGCAGGTCAAGCTGACGGACGAGGAGTTCGAGCGCGGCCTGTCGTTCATCCGGGCCGCGGGGCACGCATGCAACGAGCGCCACAACGAGGTCGTGCTGCTGTCGGATGTCCTCGGCTTTTCGACGCTGGTCGCATTGCTGAACAATTCCGACGCGACCGATCGCACGCCGGGCGCGTTGCTAGGGCCGTTCTACCGCGGCGGTTCGCCGGTCTACGAGGATGGCCGGTCGATCGCAAGCCCCGGGTCGCCCGGCTCGCCGCTTTTCATGCGCGGTCGTGTGCTCGACGTGTCGGGCCGGCCGGTCGCGAACGCGGTGGTCGATGTGTGGCAGGCATCGCCCGTCGGTCTCTACGAGAACCAGGATCCGGAGCAGCCCGACCGCAATTTGCGCGGTCGCTTTCATACCGACGCGCACGGGCGTTTCAACTTTCGGACCGTGCGCCCCGCCGGTTACCCGGTGCCCGTCGACGGCCCCGTCGGCACGCTGCTCGCCGCGCAGGGCCGCCATCCGTATCGACCCGCGCACATCCATTTCGTGATCGTCGCGGAAGGTCATGCGACGCTGGTGTCGCAGGTGTTCGCCGATGATTCGGAGCATCTCGACTCGGATGTCGTGTTCGGTGTGAATCGTCGCCTCGTCGGCACGTTCGAGCGTCACGAGCCCGGGACGGGGCCGCACGCGGAAACGGGCGACGCGTATTACACGCTCGATTTCGAATTCGTGATGGCTGACGGCACGCCGACGTACCCGACGCCGCCAATCGACTGAACAGGAGCAGGCCGTGTCACGCAATCTGAACGATAAAGTCGCCGTCATTCTCGGCGGCACCGGCGGCATCGGTTTCGCGACCGCCATGCAGTTCGCCGAAGCGGGCGCGCGCGTCGTCGTCGTCGGACGAAGCGACCTCGACGCCGCGCGGCACATCGCCGACAAGCTGCCCGGCGAAGGGCACTCGGGCGCGATCGCGACGATCACCGACAGCGCGACGCTCGCCGCGCTTGCCGACGACGTGCGCACGCGTTACGGGCGGGCCGACGTCCTGGTGAATGCCGCCGGCTTCACGAAGCCGGTCCGGCATGCGGACCTCGACGCGCTGACGGACGACCTGATCGACGAGATCATGAAGGTCAACTGGCGCGGCCAGTTCGCGGCGATCCGGGCATTTCGCGCGCTGCTCGACGAATCGGGCGACGGGCTGGTCGTGAACGTGTCGTCGATCTCGGGGACGACGGGCAATGGCAGCAACGTGGCGTACTGCGCGGCGAAGGCGGGGATCGACGTGATGGCGTTGTCGCTCGGACGCGCGCTGGCGCCGCGCATTCGCGTCGTGAACGTGTCTCCCGGCGTCGTGGATACGCAGTTCGTTCCGGGGCGCGGCGACGATTTCAACGAGAAGGCCGCGGCGACGACACCGCTGCGCAGGATCGGTGCACCGGACGATGTCGCGGCCGCCATCGTCGCGTGTGCGACGACGCTCACGTTCACTACCGGCACCACGATCGTCGTCGATGGCGGCCGCCGTCTGAACTGATTGCCAGGAGCGCTTCTCATGCATGCTCGCAAGACCATCATTACGTGCGCCGTCACGGGCAACATCACGCGGCCCGACCAGCATCCGGGGCTGCCGGTCACGCCCGAGCAGATCGCGAACGCGTCGCTCGAAGCCGCGCAGGCCGGTGCCGCCGTCGTGCACATCCACGTCCGCGATCCGGCCACCGGCAGGCCGTCGATGGACATCGAACTCTATCGCGACGTCGTCGAGCGAATTCGCGCGGTCGATCGCGAGTTGATCATCAATCTGACGACAGGCCCGGGCGGACGTTTCATTCCGAGCGACGACGACCCGCGGGTGGCCGCTCCCGGCACCACGCTCCTGCCGCCCGAACGGCGGGTGGAGCACATTCTCGCGCTGAAGCCCGATATCTGCAGCCTCGACCTGAACACGATGAATTCGGGGGCCGAGGTCGTCATCAACACGCCGAAGAGCGTCACGCGGATGGCCGAGGTGATACGCCGTGCCGGCGTCAAGCCGGAACTCGAGATCTTCGACTCCGGCGATATCCACCTGGCGCACGACCTGATGGCGAGCGGCGTGCTCGACGGCCCCGGCCTGTGGACGTTCGTCGGCGGCGTCAAGTACGGCTTCGCCGCGTCGCCCGAAACGCTGCTGTATGCGCGCGGGCTGCTGCCTCCGGGTGCGATATGGTCCGCCTTCGGCATCGGGCGCTTCGAGTTTCCGATCGTCGCGCAGGCATGGCTCGCGGGCGGGCACGTGCGCGTCGGCCTCGAGGACAACATCTATATCGAGAAGGGCGTGCTCGCCGAGAACAATGCGGCGCTTGTCGCGCGGGCCCGCGAGATCGTCACGCTGCTCGGCGGCGAGATCGCGACGTGCCGCGATGCGCGCGCGAGCCTCGGTCTCGCGTCCTGAGCGCAACGCTGCGAACGACATGCGGCAACGGCGCACGCCGGCACGATCGGCCGACGGTCATCGTGTCGTGCGCCGGAATCCGAATTTTCCATGAGGCCATCGAGCATGAAATGCATTCGCGTCCAGCAGAAAAGTACTGATATCAACGCGCTCGCGCTGCACATCGACACGCAGCCCGTGCCGCGGATCGATGCGACCGACTGCGTGATCGCAATCGAGAGCGCGGGCGTCAACCCGAGCGATGTCAAGGCCGTGCTCGGCTTCATGCCGCACGCGGTGTGGCCGCGCACGCCGGGCCGCGATTACGCGGGACGCGTGATCGACGGTCCGCCGGACCTGATCGGCAAGGCGGTGTGGGGCAGCAGCGGCGAACTCGGCATCCGGCGCGACGGCACGCACGCGAGCCATCTCGTCGTGCCGGTACATACCGTGCGCGAGAAACCGGCAAACCTGACGATGGACGAGGCGGGCTCGATCGGCGTGCCGTTCGTCACGGCATTCGAGGGCCTGCACCGCGCCGGCGGCGTGCGGCGCGGCGACGTCGTGCTCGTGCTGGGTGCGAACGGCAAGGTCGGGCAAGCGACCGTCCAGCTGGCGACCATGGCGGGGGCGGAAGTGATCGGCGTGGTGCGAGACGATCCGTCGTACGTCGGGCACGCCAGCGGCGACGTGACGATGATCAACGCATCCGCGGAGCCGTTCGACGAACTCGTGCTCGAGATGACGGCGGGCCGCGGCGCCAACATCGTCTACAACACGGTCGGGAGTCCGTACTTCGAGCGTGCGAATCGCGCGATGGCCGTGTGCGGCACGCAGATCCTCATCTCGACGATCGAGCGCGCGGTACCGTTCGACATCTTCGCGTTCTACCGCGGACAGCATACCTACGTCGGGATCGACACGCTCGCGCTCGACACGCGGCACTGCGCGAACATCCTCGACAGGTTGTTGCCGTCGTTCGAGCAAGGTGTGTTGAAGCCGTTTCCGATCGATCCCGGCTCGGTGTTCGACCTTGCGGATGCAGCGCACGCCTATCGGACGGTATTCAGCGGTACCGCGAGCCGGGTGTTGCTCAAGCCATGAACGTGACGCGCTTTCGGGATGCCCCCGACTACTTCCCTCCGAATCACGTCGGGATGCGCTGCGTACGGCTGCAGGGGCGCGAGGCAGGTCCGGCCGAATCGTTGTGGCTCGGCGTATCGACGATCGAGCCCGGCGGGCACACGACGATGGAGGGATCTGGCGTCGAGAAGCACTACGTCGTCCTGGAGGGGCAGGTGTGCGTCGAGACGGATGGTGCCGAAGTCGACTTGCAGGTGTTCGATTCGTGCCGCCTCGCGCCGGGCGAGCGGCGTGCACTGCGCAACCGCTCGGACCGTCCCGCCAGGATCCTGCTCGCGATGCCGTTCGCGCGTCCTTCGCACGACTAGCTGCGGCCGCAGGCCGGGCGGTGCAATGCCGTCGATGATCGAGCGCGGTGGCGACCGGCCGCGCCCGGTCATGATTATCGGACGATCCGACAAGCCGTAGACCATTTCGGTCACCTTTCGAAGCGGCTCCCGCTGTATATTCGATTCACCCGATTCGACGACGCGCACTGAAAGCGCGGCGTCGGTTTCGGGCGCGAGCACGCGCTTCCGACACGACGAGCGGGCGCCGTTGACGACATGGACCGCCGCCGAAGTGTGCGCCGGGCAGGTCGTGCATGCCCGATGCGCGGTGCGCGTCGCGTGTCCGGACGCACGGCGGAATGCCGTTCACGATCGCCAATACAGTTCTGGCGGAACGCCTGTATCGATCGGCGATCCGTCGTCATGAGGGTGACGCGCTTGTTCTGACCGGCGGGCAGTGCGCGTGCGGCGGGTGCATGCGCGACGCGGTGCGACTCGTCAGCTCGAACGCGCCCGGCCGCCCGCCGCACGCGGCGCGCCGGTCGAGCCGCGCACGACCAGTTCGGGCGGCAGCGTGATGCGCAGCGGCGCCTTACCCGGCGTCGTGATCATGCCGAGCAACAGGCGTGCGGCTTGCCGGCCCATCTCGCGATGCTGGATCCGGAGCGTGGTCAGCGACGGATTCAGCATGTCGAGCAGCGGCATGTCGTTGTGCCCGATCAGCGAGATGTCCTTCGGGCAGGCGATCCGCCGCTCGGCGAACACGTCGTAGCAACCGAGCGCGATCAGGTCGTTCGCCGCGATGATGGCGGTCACGTTGCGGTGCGTGTCGAGCAGTTGCGCGCAGGCGGCGCGTCCGGCTTCGCGCGTGAACTCGGTGGCTTCCACGATGACGTTGGCCGCAAGGTCGTACTGTTGGGTCGCGATCTGGAAGCCCTGTAGTCGCGACAGGCCGGTCGCGAGCCGTTCCGGTCCCGACAGGTGCGCAATGCGCGTATGCCCGAGCCCGACCAGATGCTCGACCGCGAGCCGCATGGACAGGAAGTCGTCGTTGACGACTTCGGGCACGTGACCGCCGTCCTCGCCGCGATTGACGAGCACGACGGGCACGCCGTCGAGGATGCAGCGTCGCACGAGCGGATCGTGCCGCGCGGCGGTCGCGAGGACCAGGCCGTCCACCTGGCGCTCGAGCATCTGCTCGAGCATCCGTTCCTGATTCCTGGGATTGCCGACGATGTTCGCGATCAGTACGCCATAGCCCTCGGCTGACAGTTCCTCCTCGATTCCGCAGACCATCGGCGGGAACACGGGATTCGAGATGTCGGGCAGGCATACGCCGATCACCTTCGATTGCCCGCCGCGCAGCGCGGAGGCAAGGCGGTTCTGTCGATAGCCGAGCGACTTCGCTGCCGCGAGCACGCGGCGCACGACCTCGTCGCCGATCAGGTGACGCGTGGCCGGATTGAGCACGCGCGACACCGTCGACGCATTGACGGACGCCGCCGCGGCGACTTCGCGAATCGTGACGCGGCCGGTGCCGCGCGTGTCGGAGGATGGGCTCATGGAACCTGCCGGTGGATAGGGATCCGATTGTATCGATGCAATGGGTTGCGATCAATGTTGCAGGTAAAACCCTAATGTTTTCAGCGCTAAACCTCATTGACAGAGGTTTTGCGTCGAGTACGATGTGCATACGTTTGCATAAAGAAAAACACGAGCTCGACGCGATCGATCGGAGCGGTAGCAGGACCGGGAAAACCACGGGCGGCAAGGATGCCGCAAATTCCGGGAAAAAATGCAGATTCATTGACGTCGACCGGTAAGTAGCGCCGATGCGTTGCGTGGATGTTTTGCCTGGATTTATGCAAACGGTTGCATTTGATCACCCAGAGTGCCAGGCCGGCTAGCGGCATGGCCAACGTGAACGACGGACAGGAGACAGTGGATGGAGACGAACCACAATTCCGGGCGGCAGCCGGCGGGCAGTCGGGCGGCGATGCGCATCGCCGCCGCGTGTGCGGCGGCGCTCGGCCTTGCTCACGGCGCGAGCGCGCTTGCGGCAAACGAAACGATCGCGGCCTTCTACAAGAACCAGGTCGATCCGCATTTCGCGCTCGTTCGCGCCGGCGTCAACGCCGAGGCGAAGCAGCTTGGCGTGACGGTCACGCACTACGCGCCGACCCGCCCGAACGATCTCGGCGAGCAGCTGAGCGAGCTCGAAGACGTCGGCGTGAAGAAGCCGAACGCCGTGCTGTTCATGGGCGTGAATCCGCACGGCGTCGTGCCGGCGATCCAGAAGATCAACGCGATCGGCATCCCGGTCGTCAACTACAACGATCGCGTGGCGGGCGGCAAGTTCTCGTCGGTCGTCGTCGCGGACGACTACAACCTCGGTCTCGACGTCGCGCGATACCTGTTCAGGAGTCTCGGCGGCAAGGGCAATGTCGTGATCCTCGAAGGCGTGAAAGGCTCGACGACGAGCGACGAACGCGAGCGCGGTTTCAGGAAGGCGCTTCAGGAATTCCCGGGCATTCGCCTGCTCGCGGCGCAGCCGGCGAACTATCAGCGCCTGCAGGCGCTGCAGGTGATGGAGAACCTGATCCAGTCGAATCCGAAGATCGACGGCGTACTGGCGGCGGCCGACGTGATGGCGATGGGGGCGATCGAGGCCCTCGAGGCCGCGGGCCAGAAGCAGGTGAAGGTCGTCGGCATCGGTGGCGTGCCCGAATCGGTCAAGGCGATCAAGGAGGGGCGCCTGCTCGCGACCGCCGAATTCAACGGCTTCAGGATGGGTTGCGTCGCGACGATGGCGGCGGTCCGCACGCTGCGGAAGGAGCCGGTGCCCGACACGGTGCTGATCAAGGGCATCGTGATCGACAAGACGAACTATGCGCCGTTCGAGCAGCCGGGCGATCAGCGTCAATGCCCGGCGTGGAGCGACGTGGCCAGCAACTGACGCGTGCAGGCGGGCCGGCCTGACGGCCCGTATCGCGGTACGTGCGCCGGCCGCCGCATGATGCACGGCCGACCGCCGAACCGCACCGTGGAGATGAACATGGAAACCTCGACCGGGCGCGTTCCGCGTCTCGAATTACGCAAGATCTGCAAGCATTTTCCGGGTGTGGCGGCGTTGACCGACGTCGACCTCGCGCTGTATCCGGGTGAAGTGCACATGTTGCTCGGCGAGAACGGCGCCGGGAAGTCGTCGTTGATGAAGGTGCTGTTCGGCGCTTACCGTGCCGATGGCGGCGAGATTCGCTACGACGGAACGCCCGTCGCGATCGAATCGCCCGCCGATGCGAAACGCCTGGGCATCGCGGTGATCTTCCAGGAGTTCTCGCTCGTGCCGCATCTGTCGATCGCGCAGAACATCTATCTCGGCCGCGAGCCGCGCAACCGTCTCGGCCTCGTCGATCACCGGCGCATGCACGCGGACGCGGCGGCCGTGCTGGCGCAACTGGGGCTCGCGTACGACACGCGCACCCACGCGGCGGACCTGGGCGTCGCGCAGCAGCAGATGGTCGAGATCGCGAAAGCGCTTTCGCACGATGCGCGCGTGCTGGTGATGGACGAGCCGACCGCCGCGATCTCGGACCGGGAAGCCGACGCACTGTTCGCGGTCGTGCATCGGTTGCGCACCTCCGGCGTGGCGATCGTCTACATCTCGCACCGGATGAAGGAAGTGTTCGATCTCGGCGATCGCGTGACCGTCTTGCGCGACGGGCGCCTCGTGACGTCGATGCCGGCTGGCGACGCGACCCCTGAGCAGCTGATCGCGCTGATGGTCGGGCGCAAGGTCGGCGCGGTCTACGAGCGCCGTTATTTCGGCGCATGCGGAGAGGTGGCACTCGACGTGCGCGGCCTGACGACGTCGACGGGCGTGAACGGCGTCGACCTGCAGGTGCGCTGCGGCGAGATCGTCGGATTGTCGGGGCTCGTCGGCGCCGGGCGGACCGAGGTCGCGCGCGCGGTGATCGGCGCCGACCCGATCCAGGGCGGGCGCATCGAAATCTTCGGCAAGGCGGTATCGGGCGGCCCGCACGAGGTCGTCAGGCGCGGCGTCGGCCTGATTCCGGAAAACCGCAAGCACGAAGGCGTCGCGCTGCGCCGCTCGGTGCACGAGAACCTGCTCGTGTCGAGCCTGTGGCGACTGTTCCCGAACGGCTGGTATCGCCCGGCCCGCGCGAGGCGCGTGACGCGCGACCTGATCGAGCGGCTGCGGATCGCGCCGGGCGATCCGGCGAAACGGGCGCGCAACCTGAGCGGCGGCAACCAGCAGAAGATCGTGATCGGCAAATGGCTCAGCGCCGACTGTCGGCTGTACATCTTCGACGAGCCGACGCGCGGCATCGATATCGGTGCGAAGACGGAGATCTTCAACCTGATCGAACGGCTCGTCGAGCAGGGCGCGGCAGTGCTGCTGATCAGCTCGGAGCTGTCGGAGATCGTGCATGTTTGCGACCGCGCGTACGTGATGCGCAGCGGCGCGATCTCGGGCGAACTGCCGCGCGAACAATTGAGCGAGCAACGCATTCTGGGTCTGGCGATGCATGGAGGTGACGATGTCGATTGAAACGAAACGAAATGGCAGGGTTTCGGCGGCACGGCGCAAACGGCCGCTGCCTTCGATCGTATGGGCCAGCGTCGCGCTGGTCGCGGCGGCGGCGTTCGGTGTACCGGGATTCGCGTCGCGCGCGAACCTGGTCGACATCGGCCTCCAGGTCGCGATCCTCGTGATGATCGCGATGCCGATGACGCTGGTGATCCTGAGTGAGGGGCTCGACCTGTCGGTCGGCGCGTTGCTGAGCCTGTGCGGCGTCGTGTTCGCGCAGATGCTCGGTGCGGGCGCTGGTGTCGGTGCCGCACTCGGCGCGGCCGCGGCGGTCGGGATCGCGATCGGCTTCCTGAACGGGATGCTCGTCGCGCGACTCGCGCTGCCGCCGTTCGTCGTGACGCTCGGCACGCTGGGTGTCGCGCATGGCGTTGCGCTCGTGCTGACCGACGGCAATGCGGTCGTCGTCGCGAATCCCGCGGTCGGCGCGCTGTACGGGGCGTCGGTACTCGGTGTGCCGTTCCCGATCGCGTGCGCGGTCGCGGCCTACGCGGTCACGCATCTGCTGCTCTACCACACGCGGTTCGGTGCCTATGTGTTCGCGATCGGCGGCAACCGCGACGCGCTCACGCTGGCCGGTGTTCGTGCGCGCGTCCATCACGTCGCGATCTACGCGATGAGCGGGCTGTTCGCGGGTCTCGCCGCACTCCTGCTCGTCGGGCGCATGAACGCGGCGGAGCCGAATGCCGCGATCGGCATGGAATTCGATGCGATCGCGGCCGTCGTGCTCGGCGGCACGTCGTTCGAGCGCGGTGCAGGGTGGTTGCCCGGCACGGCGATCGGTGTGTTGACGATCGGCGTGCTGCGCAACGCACTCAACCTGGTCGGCATCGAATCGTCGCTGCAGGTCGTGACGATCGGCTTGCTGGTTCTCGCGGTCGTCGTCGTCGATAGCGTCCGTCAATCCCGTGTCGCAGGAGCGCAAGCATGAATCTCCAGAATCCCTCTCCGTCGGCGGCGGTGCGCGTCGGGCGCATCGAACGCCGAGGCCGCCTGTCCGACGATGCGAACGCGCTGATCTGTCGAGCGGTATTCGTCGGCGCGATTGCGATTGCGCTTGCGTTCGCATCGGACGGCTTCATGACGTCCGGCAACCTGCTGAACGTGCTGCGGCAGGCGAGCCTGATGTTCCTGCTGGCGTCCGGCCTCACGATCGTGATCCTGTCGGGCGGGTTCGACCTGTCGATCGCCGCGAATCTCACGCTGTCCGCCTGTCTGGCAGCGGGTGCGATGAAGGCGGGCGTGTCCCCGTGGCTCGCCGTCGCGATATCGATGTCGTGCGGCGCATCGATCGGACTGCTGAACGGCATGGCGGTCACGTTCCTGAGGCTGCCGCCGTTCCTGGCGACCTACGGGATGCTCTGGGTCGTGCAGGGCCTTGCCTTTCACTACATGGGCGGCAACGAGATCTTCGGCTTTTCGGCCGGCTTTCGCGCGCTCGGTACCGGGTTCTGGTGGGGCGTGCCGATTCCCGTCTACATGATGCTGCTCGTGCTCGTCGTCGGATCGATCGTCACCGCGCGACTGAACTTCGGCCGCGAGATCTACGCGATCGGCGCGAGTCCGGAGGTCGCGCGGCTGTCCGGGATTCCGGTGCGCCGCCGCCGGATCGCGGTCTATACGATCAGCGGCTTGATGGCCGGCATCGCGGCCGTGGTCTATCTGGCGCGCGTGAATGCGGCCGATTCGGCGATGGGCGAGCCGATCCTGCTCCCTGCGATCGCGGCCATTCTGATCGGCGGCGCTTCGCTGTTCGGCGGGACCGGCACCTTGTTCGGCACGCTGCTCGGTTGCGTGACGCTGGCGCTTGTCATCGACGGGATGAATCTGCTGAACCTCAATGCCAACTGGCAACCGCTCGTCGTCGGCGTGGTGCTGCTGGTCGCCGTGCTTACCGACGCGCTCGGCCGCCGGCATGCGGAGCGGATCGGCTGACGGCCGCGACGCCGGGTTTTCCCGGCGAAAACAAAGAGACGATTTGACAAGCGGTGAGACTCTTCGGCGATGGTCGCCGGCGGAAGTGTCCTTAACATGAATGCCAGGTGATCGACATCTTGCGATCCGGTCCGGTCGGGCCGTCAGATCGGATCGCACGACCTTTCACTTCCGACGTGGCCATCTGGATGATTAGTTATACAGATCAAAAAAGCATTCCGTGCATCGGCATCCAGTATCGAAAGACTGAAATGGAGGGGTAGACAGTGGTGGAGATGAAAAAGACAGCGATCGCCGCACTGATCGGCGCGGCGTTGAGCGGATCGGCCTTCGCACAGAGCAGCATCTCGCTCTCCGGGAAGCTTGACAACGGCCTGACATTCGTGACGAACGAAGGCGGGCATCACAACTACAAGATGGACAGCGGCGTGCTGTTCCCGAACGTGTGGATCATGTCGGGTGCGGAAGACCTGGGCGGTGGCAATCGCGCGATCTTCAAGTTGTCTTCGCTGTTCAACATGAACAACGGGCAACTGAACCAGGCCAACACGTTGTTCGGGCAACAGGCGTATGTCGGCGTACAGACACCCTACGGCTCGGTCACGCTGGGCAAGCAGTTCGACTTCACGGCCGAATTCCTCGCGCCGCTCAACGTCAGTTCGGCCGGCAGCGGCTATGCGATTCACCTCGGCGATTTCGACCGCACGAACAACGATCGGCTGACGAATTCGATCAAGTACATGAGCCCGACGTGGGGCGGATTCCAGTTCGGCGCGATGTACGGGTTCAGCAATACCCCCGGCAGCTTCCACGACGGCAGCGGCTGGAGCGCGGGCCTGCAGTACACGAACGGCCCGCTGACGCTCGCGACCATGTACACGTTCGTCGCCACGCCGACGATCGATCCGTACGCGCAGATCGGCGTGCATTCGTTCTTCGGCCTGCCGGTCGCGACGGGCGCGGGCGACAGCGTCACCGACACCGCGCCGAATTTCCAGATCCGCTCCCTCGGCACGCTGGGTGTCGGCGGCTCGTATGCGATCGGCGACGTCACGCTGTATGCGAACTACACCAACACGGTGCTGAAGTTCCAGGACGCGAAGTCGGTCATGAACGTCTACGAGGGCGGCGCGACGTGGCAGGTGACGCCGGCGTTCCAGCTCGTCGGCGGCTATCAGCACACCAGTTTCGAAGCGCACGCGTGGAACCAGGTCACGGCCGCTGCGCTGTATTTCCTGTCGAAGCGCACGACGGTCTACCTGTCCTCCGATTACCTGAAGGCGTCCGGCGGAGTCGACGCCGTGATCGGCGCGAGTTTCGCGCCGGCACCGACAGGTCATCAGGCGGACGTCCGGGTCGGCCTCGCGCACACGTTCTGACCGTATCGCGCGGCGCTCGGCCGGCACGGTGCCGGTCGCCCGCGAATGCATCGCTTCCCGGCTTGCGTCGGGTCTATCCATGAGTACCACGAGGAGACAAAGATGAAACGTACCTGTATCGCACTCGCGATGATGAGCCTGACCGCTGCCGCCGCGATCGCGTGGGGCGCCGATGCCGGCGGCCCGAAGCTGATCACGACCATCCCGGTCACGAGCGAGAAATCGTTCGGCTTCGATATCAGCGCCGTGTCGGACGGCAACTACTACCTCGCCGACGGCGCGAACGGGACGCTCGACGTATTCGATGCGACCACGATGAAGCTGCGCGACCGGATCAAGGCCGATTTCGCAGGTATCGGCCCGACGCACGAAAAGTCGGGGCCGTCGGGCGTGTTGCCGATTCCGGGCACGTCGCAGGTGTACGTGGGCGACGTGAACGCGGTCAAGGTGATCGACGTCGCGTCGAAGCAGCTCGTCAAGCGCATCGAGGTCAGCGCGTCCGGCATTCGCGCGGACGAGGGCTGTCTCGACCCGAAGCATCATGTCGCGATGTTCTCGAGCGGTGCCGAGCAGCCGCCGTTCGTGACCTTCATCAACACCGAGACGCAATCGGTGATCGCGAAGATGCCGCTTGCCGACTCGACTGGCCTCGAGGCATGCGAGTTCGACGCGAAGAACGACAACTTCGTGCTGAACAACGACGGGACGAAGGCCAACCCGAAGGGCGAGGTCGATCTGATTCCGGCGAAGTCGGTGCTCGAAGGCAAGCCGGTCGTGCAGTCCGTGTTCAAGCTGAAGGGCTGTGAAGGCCCGACCGGCATCGCGCTCGGGCCGGGCAACGACGCGCTGATCGGCTGCGATCCCGACGAAGGCGGGAAGCAGACGACGGTCATCATCGATCGCACGAACGGGACGCCGCTCGCGCAATTGCCGTTCGGCGGCGCCGACGAGGTGGCCTACGACCCGGTGTCGAATCGCTACTTCCTCGCCGCCGGCCACCACTCGGCGGACAACGTCTCGCGGGTGGGCGCGAAGGACGCGAAGTTCGACTCCGCGCTCGGGATCGTCGACGCGAGCACCCGCAGCCTCGTCGCGATCGTGCCGACCGGCAAGTTCTCGCATTCGGTCGCGGTCGACGGTGCGTCGCATCACGTGTTCGTCCCGTACGGTGCCGGCTCTTCCGAGCAGTTCCCGGGAACCGGTGTGGCGGTGTTTGCGACGGAGTAACGGCTCCAGTGTGGTGATTTGCCGCGGGAGACGGGCTCCCGCGGACTTTTTTGTACACCGCGAGCGACTGCTGCGCGCAACCGGATATCGGACTCGACGGTCGATCGCGAGGCCCGATGGTCGACCGAAACGGCCTGGCCGGACGTGCGCGGGGACTTGGGCGTACCGGATGGCATGGAGTCAGGAGATGGAAGTGAAATTCAGCAGGTTACGGGTTCGGCGATGGTTGACGCGGGCAGGCGTGGGAGCCGGCTGCGTGGTCGCCATGCACGCTGCGTGCGCGCAAGAGGTGCGCAGTGACGCCGCGACCCTGACCTATGCGCTGAGCTACGCGCAGACGCAGGCGCTGCTGTCGCTCGCGATTGCCGAGGCCGATGCACGGCACCTGGCGATGGGTTTCGCGGTCGTGGATCCCGGCGGCCATCTGCTCGCCGCCGTGCGGATGGATGGTGCGTCGTTTTCGAGCATCGACTTCGCGCGCGGCAAGGCGTTCGCGTCCGTCGCGCTCGGCGGCCAGTCAGGCGTCACGCTCGAACATCGCTACCGGGACGATCCGTCCGAGTACAGCAACATGTCCGGCGCCGGCTATTACGCGCCGTTCCTGCCCGGCCGCGGCACGTTCCCCGTCTTCATGAACGGTCATCTGCTCGGTGCGATCGGCGCCGCCGGCGCGCCGTCCGAGATCGACGATCAGGTGGTGCTGAAGGCGATCGCCGGGCTCGGTGCCCAATCCGCGCGTTGAACGCGCATTGTCCTTGAAACCCAGTCTGGAAGACGTATGAGACACAACATGGAAATCGAACACGCGGCCGGCACGCCGGCGAGCGGCACGGAAACGAGCGGCGCGATGACGATGGACGGCACCGCGCAATGCCGGCGCACGATGCTGAAGCTAGGCTTCGGCGCGATCGCGGCGGGTCTGGCCGGCGCGGCACGCGCGCAAACGGCGGCCCCCGGGGCGCGGGCGGCCACGCCGCACGTCCTGCCGGGCGGCAAGACGGTGAAGCTCGTGCCGTCGTGGAAGACGGTGCAGGTCGGTCAGATGACGCCGGACGCCGAGGCCGCGGCTTCGATCCGGTCGGGCGACACGGTCTGGTACGACGGCACGTGGACCAATTGGGGCAATGAAGCGAAGTACGGGATGGGATTCAAGGAGCGCGAGCCCATCCGCAAGAAATATCCGAACGGTGCATTCTCGTTGATCGGGCCCGTCGAGATCGACGGCGCCGAGCCGGGCGACCTCGTCGAATGCCGGATGCTGAAGATGCGGCCGATCGATTGGGGCTGGAATTCGGCGCCGCCGGGCGTCGGCGCGCTGCCCGGCGATTTCGGCCCGTATCTGCGGTACCTGAAGTTCGATGACGCGCGCACCTACGCATCGTACGTACCGGGCGTGCGGATTCCGCTGAAGCCGTTCCAGGCCTATCTCGGCACCCAGCCGCCCGGCGACCGGGTGACCAGCGCGAACTTCGCAGGCAGCTACGGCGGCAATCTCGACTGCGCCGTGCTCGGCGTCGGGACCTCGGTGTTTCTGCCCGTGCAGGTCGCCGGCGCGCGCGTGTGGACGGGCGGTTCCATGGGCGCATCGGGCGAGGGAAACATCGATCAGACGTCGATCGAATCCGCGTTCGAGGAGATGCGCATCCAGTTCCTGCTCCACAAGCGATCGGCGCTCAACGGCCCGCTGGCCGAGACCCCGGAACACTGGATCGCCTTCGGCTTCGCCGACAGCCTCGACGACGCGCTCGTGTCGTGCATTCGCCAGACGATCGGCTGGATGTCGTCGGCCACGGGAATCCCGGCGGTCGATTGCTACGGGATCCTGAGCGTGGCCGGCAGCTTCCGGATCACGCAGTACGCGCACCAGACCGGCACGGTCTACAAGACGGAGCCGCCGAAAGGCGTGCACTGCATGGTGCCGAAGAACATATTCTCCGCCGGCATGCTGCGGCGCCTGTCCGATTACGTGCGCGCGTAAGCGCACGTTCCTTACCGCTTTGGAACGACCGGCCGCGCGGGCCGCGGCCGTGCTTCACGGCGAGCCGGCCCGCGCGCGCCGCAGGAGGTTGCGTAGTGAATTCGCATGACCAACACACCACGGCCGACGCCGGCAGCCAGGACATCGGCGGAATGCGCCGGGCTGTCGCACTGCTCGTTTGCTTTCTCGTCGTCGTTCTCGACGGCTTCAACACGACGTCGATCTCGTTCGTCGTGCCGACGCTGGCGCGCGACTGGCATCTCGCGCCGGCCGCGTTCACGCCGGTCTTCGTCGCGACGAATGTCGGCGCGGCGATCGGTTTCATTGTCACCGGATCGCTCGCCCATCGTTTCGGGCATCGCGCCGTCGGGCTGGCCAGCGTCGTGCTGTTCGGCGGCTGCACGCTGCTGACGGCGGTCGCGGACAGCGTGGCGCTGCTGTCGGTGATGCGCGTCCTGGCGGCGATCGGGCTGGGCGCGGCGTTGCCGATCGCGATCACGGCGTCGGCTTCGATCATCGGCGCGAAGCACAAGGTTGCCGCGTCGGTGCTCGTGACGACCGGGATGTCGGTCGGTGCCGTGACCGGGGGCGTGATCGGTGGGCCGCTGATGCACGGCTTCGGCTGGCAGTCGGTATTCCTGATCGGCGGTGCATTGCCGTTCGTGGTCGCGCCGGCGTTCTTCGGGATCCTGCCGGCGGCCACCGCCGAGGAGAAGGGCGCGACGCATCCGGAGCGGCCGGTGGCGAATCCGGTCCGCGCGCTGTTCGCCGACGGCCGTGCCGGCTATACAGGCGTGCTGTGGCTGTTCTCGTTCCTGATCTTCATGGACGTCTATGCGCTGTTGTTCTGGCTGCCGACCCTGCTGCTCTCGTTCGGCTTTTCGCTCGATCGGGCACCGGCCGGCATGGCTGCGTTCAGTGTCGGCGGGTTGAGCGGCAACCTGCTGATGACGGCCGCGGTGACGGCGATGACGGTTGCGGGCAGGTTGCGCGTGAAGTCGGCACTGGCGGTGGGGATCGTCTGCGTGATCGCCGGCATCGGCGCGTTGAGCCAGGCCGCGTTGCCGCTGTCGACCGTGCTGCTGTCGATCGGCGTGATCGGCGCGGGGCTCGTCAACGGAATCATGGGCCAGACGGCGCTCGCGGTGGCGTTTTATCCGCCGGCCATCCGCGCCACCGGCGTTGGCTGGGGGCATGCGATCGGGCGGATCGGTTCTTTCATCGGCCCCGCGATCGGCGGCGCACTGCTCGCGACCGGCTGGGAGCCGCGCAACATCGTGCTCGTGGCCGTGGTGCCGGCGATCGCGGCAATTGCCGCGCTCGGCGCGCTGGCGATCATCGGCCGCCGCACGCCCGAACGCGAAGCGCCCGCGGGCGGCGCGTCGACCGTGCACTGAGTCGTTTTCGACACATCTTCCTCGCAACCAGCGGAATCACGCTCAACCATGAAAATCATTGCTTATTCGGACGCGGGCACTCAAGCGCTCGGCGTCGTCACCAGCGATACGCAGTTCATCCCGGTCGCGGAGATCGCGCCGGACTTGCCCGCGACTCTGATCGAGATCCTCGAGATGGATGACGGGCTCGACCGTCTGCGCGCATCGGCCGCCGGCCGGACCGGCACCCGGTTGCTCGCGTCCGTGACGCTGAAGCCGTTCCTCGGCCGGCCCAACGCGATGTGGGCGCTTGCGCTGAACTTCAAGAGCCACATCGCCGAGACCGGCCTGCAAACGAATCCCGACTATCCGCACCTGTTCCTGCGCACGGCCGCGTCGTATGTCGGCGCGGGCGAGCCGATCGTCGCGCCGCCGGAACCGGTTGCGCGCGCATTCGATTACGAGGGCGAACTCGGCGTGATCATCGGCAAGCCGGGGCGCTACATTCCCGTCGAGCGCGCGCTGGAATACGTCGCCGGCTACACGTGCCTGAACGAGGGCTCGGTGCGCGAATACCAGGTGCACAACCGGCAGTTCGGCCTCGGGAAATGCTTCGAGGCGTCGGGGTCTTACGGTCCGTGGCTGATGACCGCGGACGAATTCGGCAACCCGGCGAAGCACACCGTGCTCACGCGAATCAACGGCGTCGTGCGGCAGCGCGCGCCCCTCGACGACATGCTCGTCGACGTCGCGCGCACGGTCAGCTACCTGAGTCGCGGCTACCGGTTGCGCCCTGGCGACCTGATCGCGATGGGGACGCCGGGCGCGCTGAAGCCCGAACCGGATGATGTGGAGGGCAACGACCTGACGCGCCAGTACGGACCGTTCCCGACGCCGGGCCTCGTGCACATGCGTCCGGGCGACTGGGTCGAGATCGAGATCGACGGGCTGGGCGTGCTGGGCAATCCGGTGATTGCCGATCCGACCGACCTGCTCGCCTGACCGGTACCGCATGTGCGCCAGCGCGTGCATGCGGCAGACCGGCCGCGCCGGTCAGTCGAATCGCTCGAGATCGAGCGTGACCGAATGCCGGCGAAAATCGCTCGGCGGCACGCCCATGTGCTGCGCAAAGAAGCGGGTGAAGTGGCTGTGTTCCTCGAAGCCGAGCTCGTCCGCGATATCGGCGAGCGGCCGGTCGCTCGCCGCGAGCAGCCGGATGGCGTGCGACATTCTCACCCAGTCGATGAAGTGCTGCGGCGAGATGCCCATGCAGCGCCGGAACTGCTCGAAAAAACGCGACCGCGACAACCCTACCTCGGCGGCGACCTGCGTGACCGTCATGTTCGCGGATGGCGCGCGCTTGATGAAGTCGAGCGCCTTCCGGATTCTGAAGTCGACCGGACGCGTCGACGGCGCGATGCGCGTCGTCAGTTCGGGATCGGCGAAATCGCGCCCGAGTGCCGTCACGAGATCGTCGAGGATCGGCAGGCAGCCCGCATCCTGCGCAACGAGATGATTCGTGATGGCGGCGGCCAGCCGATCGACGTGATGCTGCACGTCCGGCGTCACGACGACGATCCTGCGCGGGAAGATGTCGGCCGGGCCGCCGTCCGCGAGGCCGAGCTGCTTGCGCAGCCACGGCGTTTCGATCACGAGCGACAGGATCAGCGACGGCGTGTCCTTGTTCGCGCACTTTGCGTGTTCGACCCACGGATTCAGGCAGATCGCGGAGTCGGCACTGAGCGTGCAGTCCTCCGCACCCATCCGGAAATCGCAGTCGCTGCCGCCCAGCTTGAACAAGAATTGGTACTGCGAGTGCGCATGGGCGACCAGCGGCCGGCTGATGAAGTTCACCGTGGCACGGCCGAACTCGCCTTGCAGAATCCAGACGGGCTTTTCCGATTCCATTGCTGCTTGCGCCATTTCAACCTTCTCCGGTATCGCCGCGGCTGGAGCGCCGTCGCAGGTTTCGCTCGCTCCGCTTCGATGCAAACGGCTGGCACCGTTGCGATAAAGCGATGGCGCCTGAACGTCCGCACAAGCCATCTACTAAATCAAATGCGCGGCGGCCCGTCAATCCGGGGAAGATCGCAGACGCGCATTGCGCAACGCATCGACATGCCTCGCGATAAAAAATCCGGACGATCCGGTAAGCCGTCGCTTCAATCGACCATCGCCTCCGCCGCCCGAAAGATAGAGTGTGAAGCGAGTGGGCCGCACGGCGCTGCCCCGGCTAGTCCGAGTTGACGAGAGGCTGAGGATGAAAGCATGGTTTGAACGCGAGGGTATCCGTTTCGCATATGAAGAGTCCGGCCCGAAGGAAGCGCCGGTGGTCGTTTTCAGTCACGGTTTCCTGATGGACGGCGACATGTTTCGCCCGAACGTCGACGCACTGGACGACACGTTCCGGTGTGTCGTCTGGGATCAGCGCGGCTTCGGCACGACCGGGCCGATCGACCGCGCGTTCAGCTACTGGGACTCGGCCCGCGACCTGATCGCGCTGCTCGATCACCTGGAAATCGCGACGGCTTCGCTGGTCGGGATGTCGCAGGGCGGGTTCGTGTCGATGCGTGCGGCGCTGCTCGAACCCGCCAGGTTCCGCGCGCTCGCGCTGATCGCGACGCGCAGCGATCTCGACGAGGCACCGGTGATTGCGTCGTTCGAGGAACTCAAGGCGGAGTGGGCGCGAAATGGTGCGGCGAACGTCGCCGAGCACCTCGCCGGGTTCCTGCTCGGCGCCGGCTTTCCCGCGTCGGCGTGGATCGAGAAATGGCTGAAGATTCCGCGCGATCATTTCGAATACCCGGTCGATGCGCTGACGTCGCGCGACGACATCACACCGCGGCTCGCCGAGATCACGCATGCGTCGATCGTCGTTCACGGCATGGCCGATGCGGCCATTCCGCTGCGTTGCGGCGAGGCGCTTGCCGAAGGGCTGCCGAACTCCAAGGGAATAGTCGGCGTGGCCGGGGCCGGACACACGCCGAATCTGACCCATGCCCACGATGTCAATCCGAAGCTGCGGGATTTCCTGCTGCGCTACGGCCGCTGATCGCGTCGATGCGCTCGCTCTGATGAAACGGCTCCGTTCACGAGTTCATAGGATGCTTGGTGATATTGGAGGAATCCGAATCAAATGATGGATTCTGAAAATTAGGAAAGAACATGCTATTTATTGTCTACTGCCTCGATCACCCGGGTATGGCGGAGCGGCGCCAGGCCCACTTTGCCGCACACAAGGCGCGGTTGCTCGCTTCGCCGTTGAAGGCGCGCATTGCCGGGCCGCTCATCGATCCGGACGGCTCGGTGGGCGGGAGCCTGTTTCTTTACGACGCCGACGATATCGAAGCAGTACGGCGACTCGTGCTCGACGATCCGTTCCATACGGAAGGCATCTGGAAGACGGTCGACATCCGGTTCTTCCTGAACCGCGCAGATGAGCACTGAGGCGCCTTTGCGCCATTCATCGGCCCCGCGGCGCGCGTTCGTGAGCGGGGCCAAGGAAATGCAGTCCGCGCGTGCATCGATCAACGGGATGACGCCACCGGTATCGCACGTCTTTGACGCGTGTGCCGCCTGCGCCCGCCGGGGCGGTCGCGACGGGTTGAAGCCGCGCTTGCCGCGATGGTCAACAACGTCGGTTTCTATGCGCCGGGCACGATTTTCAGCGCCGACGACGACGCATGGGGGCGGTACTTCCTCGTCAACTGATGTCCGGCGTGCGGCTCACGCGCGCTTACCCGAAGGGCATGATCGCACGCGGCCGGGGGCGCGCGGTGTTCGTATCGTCGGAGTCCGTGTTGAACGTTCCCCCGGACATGCTCGCCTACGGCTTCTCGAAGACCGCTCGACTGAGCGTCGCCCGCGGCATCGCGAAGCAGGCGGCCGGCAGCGGCGTGACTGTGAACGCGGTCCTGCCGGGGCCGACATTGTCGGATGGCTTCCGCTCGATGGTTGAGGCGACCGCGGCACGGCAGGGCAAGTCCGTGGAGCAGTTCGGCATCGACTTCGTGTGCGCGCATCGGCGCAGCTCGATTCTCCAGCGGCCGATCATGCCGGAGGAGGTCGCGAACCTGGTCGTCTACGTACGTTCGCCGCAGGCGTCGGCGACCGCCGGCGCCTCGTTGCGGGTCGATGGCGGCGTGGTCGAGAGCATTGCGTGATCGAACGATGCGGCACACGGCCGGTGTGCCGTCACGCGCGTCCCATGATCCGCGTACCGAGCGAGATGCCGAGCGCGGACAGCGACGCATTGGCCGCGAGCTGCGCGGCTTCCCAGCGCGACAGCGCGGCGTCGAACGCGTTGGCGGGCACGCCGCCGCGCAGCGCCTCGGCAAGACCGACCGCGTTGTCCGCCGCTTTAGCGACACCGGCGGCCGTATGCGGCCGCACGAGGCAGGCCGCGTCGCCGAGCAGCACGGCCCGGCCGAACGCCATGCGCTCGACCGCGAGATCGAGGATCGCCTGTGCGAACGGCGCCTGTGTCGCGTCGACGAGCGCGGCGAGCGTCGGTGCGAGCATCCGGCGGCCGGCGTTCACGAGTTCGAGCCGGTTGTCGTCGCGCATCGCGCCGGGCGGCAGTGAGCCGTCGCGCTGCATGCCGTCCTGGCCGAGAAACAGCGACGGCAGGCGATCCTGCGCGAGTCGCCGGTACCAGACCCAGTTCACGCGCCGCTTGCCGGGCGCGATCGCGCCGTCGCGGCCGGGCACCAGATAGGTCAGGAACAGGTGGGCGTCGCCTTGCTGGAACGTGAAGCGTTCGCGCAGCACCTGCAGCACCGGGTCGGGAAGCAGGTGCTCGTCGACGAGCCCGCGCCACGCGACATACCCCGCGTACGCGGGGCGCGCATCGGGCAGCAGCTGCGCGCGCACGGCCGAGCGGCCGCCGTCGGCGCCGACCAGCAGGTCCGCCTGCTCGACGCGGCCGTCCGAGAAATGCGCGATCACGCGCGCGCCGTCCTGCTCGAACCGGTCGAACGCGACGCCGGCGTGCAGGACGTCGGCGGGCAGCGCGCGCTTCAGCGCCGTGTAGATCACGTTCCAGGCGGTCTGCGTCTGTGGCATGTAGAAGCGCTGCACGATACGGTCGCGTTCGTCGACGTAGATCCGGTCGCCCGAATCGACGCCCGCGTCGCGCGGCACAGGCACGCCGCCGAACGCGAACGCGCGCTCGATCGGCGGCTGCAGCACGATGCCGCCGCCGCGACTGTCGAGATCGTTCGGGGATTGCTCGAACACCTTGACGCGCCAACCGGCCGCCCGCAACGCGGTTGCCGTGAACAGTCCGCCCACCGATCCGCCGACGACGATCGCCGACGGTCCCGAAACATCGCTCATGATTGCTTTCCCCCGATGATTCGCCGCACGCGGCGGTTCAACCTTCCCAGTGCGCGAGGAAGTCGAGCAGCAACGCGTTCACGCGCTCCGGCTGCTCCTCCTGCGGCAGGTGCCCGCACTGCGCGATCGGCTCGGCGCGCAGGTTCGTCGCCATGCTTTCCCACACGGACTTCATGTCGAACAGCTTGCCGACCGCGTAGAAATCCTCGCCCCAGATGGCCATCGTCGGGCAGGCGATCGGGACGTCGGCGTCGACGAGATCCTGCTTCACGTCCTCCGCGTTCGCGCGATAGTCGGCCAGCGCGCCGCGCACGGCGCCCGGGCGCCGGTACGCACGCACGTACGTGTCGAACGCGTCGCCGGAGATCGCGTGCGGGTTGTAGCACCAGTCGGCGAAGAAATGGCTCAGCCACTCGGCTTCCTTGCCGGCGATCAGCGCCTCGGGCAGGTCGGGCACCTGATGGAACAGGAAGAACCAGTACGCGCGCGCGGTTTGCGCGGTCATGTTCTGCGCGACGATGCGCGTCGGCACGTTGTCCATCACGACGAGCCGGTCGACGCGCTCGGGGAAGTCCTTCGAGAAGCGCGTCGCGACACGCGCGCCGCGATCGTGGCCGACGAGCGCGATGCGGCCGATGCCGAGCGCATCGAGCAGGCCGGCTACGTCGCGCGCCATGTTGCGCTTGTCGTAGCCGGCGGCCGGCTTGTCGGTTTCGCCGTAGCCGCGCAGGTCGGGCGCGATCACGCGGTAACGCCGCGCCAGCGCCGGGATCTGGAAGCGCCACGCGAAGCTGGTTTCCGGGAACCCGTGCAGCAGCACGACGACCGGCCCGCTGCCGGCATCGATGTAGTGCTGGCGGATGCCGTTCGCGGTGACGGTGTGATGCGTGATCGAAGGCGCGTCGTGGGTCATCGGGTGGTCCCTGTCCGGTTCGGTGTGCGCGCAGCCGGAGGCGGGCGCAGATGCCGTTCGAGGATAGGCGAAGCGATCGGCGCGCCGGATAAATTGTTCTGAAATCGTCTGGCGGCGCGCGGCGCGCCGGATTACGCGCGCCGGCGGCGCCGGCCACCCGCGCCGGATGCGAGCTGCTTCAGCGTAGCGGGCGTGCCGTGGAGAAACGCATCGACCAGCCGTTCGATTTCGGTGTCGAGATCGTCGGGCACCGGCAGGCCGTAGACCCACTTGCGGACGCCGAAATAGAAGATGCTCGCGTGCAAGCTCCAGACCAGTTCGATTTCCGCGTTGCGCTGTGCCTCGGTCGCCGGCGTCGCAATGTCGTATTCGTGCCGCAACTCGCGCAGCACCGGCAGGAACACGCGTTCGCGCAACCGCGACAGGTAGCGCGTGTTGAAACCCTCGCGGCTGAGCCCCGCGAAGATGAAGGTGCGGATCCATTCGCGCCGCAGGATGGTTTGCGCGTACGCGCGATAGAACGTGACGAGCCGTTCCTGCAGCGGGACCGTGCGGTCCGCGATCAGTTTTTCCCAGTCGGAGTTCCACGTGTAGATCTC
>NZ_QTPZ01000024.1:0-124299 GCF_003853505.1 Burkholderia sp. Bp9015 | reverse complement strand
TTTAAAGAGCATTTCTGCGAGGACCCGGAGGCTTTCTCAGCAGCGCTGCGTTTTCAGCAGCAGAGAAGCGAGATTATTAACCGCTTTTTTCAGTTCGTCAACAACTTTTTAACTACTTCGTTGCGACGGCTGGGGTTCAACTTCTTGCACCGCCGAGGCCGCTACGACCAGCCCGACAGCACCGCTTCCCTTCTTCTCCCGCGCCGCGTTTCCGTTAGCGCGAAAGAGGCGTGATTCTAAGCACCTGCCCCGCTCTCCGCAACCCCTTTGTGAAAATATTTTGAAAAGCCCCCGTGCGCTGCCGCGCACGGGGGCTTTGGGTTCATTGCACCAGGCGATCATGGCGGCGACCGACACCCGTCGCTCGCCAAGCTCCACCCGGCCGCCGGCGAATCAACGGTTCTTGAATACCGGTTTCCGCTTCTCGACGAATGCCGCCATCCCTTCCTTCTGATCTTCGGTAGCGAACAACGAATGGAACAGTCGACGCTCGAAATGGACACCCTCGGCCAGCGTCGTCTCGTATGCGCGGTTCACCGACTCCTTGACCATCATGACCGCCGGCAGCGAAAACTCGGCGATCGTCGTCGCAGCGGCAATCGCCTCGTCGAGCAGCTTGTCGGCAGGCAGCACACGCGACACCAGCCCGGCCCGCTCCGCCTCGGCTGCATCCATGAAACGTGCGGTCAGGCACATGTCCATGGCCTTCGCCTTCGAGACCGCGCGCGGCAGGCGCTGCGTACCGCCTGCGCCAGGCATCACGCCCAGCTTGATCTCGGGTTGACCGAACTTGGCCGTTTCCGCCGCGAAGATGATGTCGCACATCATCGCGAGTTCGCAGCCACCGCCGAGCGCGAAGCCCGCCACGGCAGCGATGATCGGCTTGCGGATCTCGCGGACGGTCTCCCAGTTACGGGTGATGTAGTCGCCGCGGTAAACATCCATATAGGAATAGGTCGCCATCATGCCGATGTCGGCCCCGGCCGCGAACGCCTTCTCGCTCCCCGTCACGACGATTGCGCCGATCTCGTCGTCCGCGTCGAACGCCTTCAGCGCAGCGCCCAATTCATCCATCAATGCATCGTTCAGCGCATTCAGCGCCTTCGGACGGTTGAGCGTGACCAGCCCGACTCGCCCCCGGGTCTCCACCAGGATGTTCTCGTAAGACATCTATTTCTCCTCGATCAATGAAATGAGAAACGCCTCGCACATGCGAATAGTTTGATGCTACCATTCTCCGACCAACCGGTCGGTTAATTAATCGATCCAACCCTTCTCAACGTCCATCAGGCCGCCGTCATGACCCATGCACTGTTCACGAAGCACGAAGACACGCTGAAACACGCCCTCGCCGCCATCGAGAGCCGCGGGTACTGGAGCCCGTTCGCGGAAATGCCGAGTCCCAAAGTGTACGGGGAAAGCGCGAGCGCCGATGGCGAAGCGGCGTTCAAAGCACACCTCGGCAACACGTTCGTGCTCGACCAGCCGGCGTCCGACGGAACCGTCGGCGCGGAGCAGTCGCCGTACGGGGTCGCGCTGGACATCCGCTACCCGAAATCGACG
This sequence comes from Burkholderia sp. Bp9015, assembly GCF_003853505.1. Taxonomy (NCBI): domain Bacteria; kingdom Pseudomonadati; phylum Pseudomonadota; class Betaproteobacteria; order Burkholderiales; family Burkholderiaceae; genus Burkholderia; species Burkholderia sp. Bp9015. The sequence continues at coordinate 122,736 of NZ_QTPZ01000024.1, read as the reverse complement.
CCCGACGAACTGATTGCCGCGGCCGCCGCGGCCCAGCGTGCATGGCGCGAAGCCGGCCCGAGCGCCTGGATCGGCATCAGCCTGGAAATTCTCGCGCGACTGAATCGTGCGAGCTTCGAGATTGCCTACAGCGTGATGCACACGACGGGCCAGGCGTTCATGATGGCCTTCCAGGCCGGCGGCCCGCACGCGCAGGATCGCGCACTCGAAGCGGTCGCCTACGCATGGGACGAATTGCGTCGCATCCCCGCCGATGCGCACTGGGAGAAGCCGCAAGGCAAGAACCCGCCGCTCGCGATGCACAAGCGCTATACGATCGTCCCGCGCGGCACCGGCCTCGTGCTCGGCTGCTGCACGTTCCCGACCTGGAACGGCTACCCGGGCCTGTTCGCCGACCTGGCGACCGGCAACACGGTGATCGTCAAACCCCATCCGGGCGCGATCCTGCCGCTCGCGATCACGGTCCGCATCGCCCGCGACGTGCTGCGCGAAGCCGGCTTCGATCCGAACGTCGTCACGCTCCTCGCGACCGAGCCGAACGACGGCGCCCTCGTGCAGGACCTCGCGCTGCGTCCTGAAATCAAGCTGATCGACTTCACGGGCAGCACGCAAAACGGCACGTGGCTCGAACGCAATGCCCACCAAGCACAGGTGTATACCGAGAAGGCAGGCGTCAACCAGATCGTGATCGACTCGACCGACGACCTGAAGGCTGCAGCCAAGAACATCGCGTTCTCGCTGGCGCTGTACTCCGGCCAGATGTGCACGGCACCGCAGAACATCTATGTGCCGCGCGACGGCATCCGGACGGCAGACGGTCATGCGAGCTTCGACGAAGTCGCACAGGCCATCGCCGTCTCCGTGCAGAAGCTGACCGGCGACCCGGCGCGCTCGGTCGAACTGATCGGCGCGATCCAGAACGACGGCGTGACCGCGCGCATCGACGACGCGCGCAAGCTCGGCCGCGTGCTCGCCGACAGCCAGACGCTCCAGCACCCGGCGTTCGCCGACGCTCGCGTGCGCACGCCGCTCGTGCTGCAACTCGACGTGGCCGACCGCGCGAAGTTCACGCAGGAATGGTTCGGCCCGATCTCGTTCGTGATCGCGACCGACTCGACCGCGCAGTCGCTCGATCTCGCCGGCGAAATCGCCGCGGAACATGGCGCATTGACGCTGTCCGTCTACAGCACCGACGACAAGGTCCTCGACGCTGCGCACGATGCGGCGGTGCGTGGCGGCGTCGCGCTGTCGATCAACCTGACGGGCGGCGTGTTCGTCAACCAGTCGGCCGCCTTCTCCGACTTCCACGGCACCGGCGCGAACCCGGCCGCCAACGCGGCGCTGGCCGACCCGGCGTTCGTCGCCAATCGGTTCCGCGTGGTGCAAAGCCGCGTCCATGTTGCGCCGAAGGCAGTGCCTGCGGAAGCCGGCCAGACGGCATAACCCGAATGGCCGACGTGCAAACGCCGCCACGTTCTCTACCATGAACGAATCCGTCAACCGGCGGGTTCGTTGCACATCGACACACCCATGACCGACGCCTACATCTGCGACGCGATTCGCACCCCCATCGGCCGCTACGGCGGCGCCCTGAAAGACGTTCGTGCCGACGATCTCGGCGCGGTGCCGCTCAAGGCGCTGATCGAACGCAACCGCAACGTCGACTGGTCGGCCATCGACGACGTGATCTACGGCTGCGCGAACCAGGCCGGCGAGGACAACCGCAACGTCGCGCGCATGTCCGCGCTGCTTGCGGGCCTGCCGACCGCCGTGCCGGGCACGACGCTGAACCGGCTGTGCGGCTCGGGCATGGACGCCGTCGGCACCGCCGCGCGCGCGATCAAGGCGGGCGAGGCACGCTTGATGATCGCGGGCGGCGTCGAAAGCATGACGCGCGCGCCGTTCGTGATGGGCAAGGCCGCCAGCGCGTTTGCGCGCCAGGCCGCCATTTTCGACACGACGATCGGCTGGCGTTTCGTCAATCCGCTGATGAAACAGCAATACGGCGTCGATTCGATGCCGGAGACGGCCGAGAACGTCGCGGTCGACTACGACATCAGCCGCGCCGACCAGGACCTGTTCGCGCTGCGCAGCCAGCAGAAAGCCGCGCGCGCGCAGCGGGACGGCACGCTCGCCGAGGAAATCGTCCCGGTGACGATTCCGCAGAAGAAAGGCGACGCGCTCGTCGTATCCGTCGACGAGCATCCGCGCGAAACGTCGCTCGAAGCGCTCGCGAAGTTGAAGGGCGTCGTGCGCCCGGACGGCTCGGTGACGGCCGGCAACGCGTCGGGCGTCAACGACGGCGCATGCGCAGTGCTGCTCGCCAACGCGGAAGCCGCCGATCAATACGGGCTGCGCCGCCGTGCGCGCGTCGTCGGCATGGCGACCGCCGGCGTCGAGCCGCGCGTGATGGGCATCGGCCCGGCGCCGGCCGCGCAGAAACTGTTGCGCCAGCTCGGGATGACGATCGACCAGTTCGACGTGATCGAGCTGAACGAGGCATTCGCGTCGCAGGGTCTCGCGGTGCTGCGCATGCTCGGCATCGCCGACGACGATCCGCGCGTGAACCCGAACGGCGGCGCGATCGCGCTCGGCCACCCGCTCGGCGCATCGGGCGCCCGGCTCGTGACCACGGCACTTCATCAACTCGAGCGTACGGCCGGCCGCTTTGCGCTCTGTACGATGTGCATCGGCGTCGGCCAGGGCATCGCGATCGCCATCGAACGCGTGTAACCGACGCACCGCGCGCCTATAACGAAGTCATGAAGGAGACACTGCATGTCATATCAGGCGATCCAGCTGGATATCGATCAGGCTGCCCACGTGGCCACGATCACCCTCAACCGTCCGGACAAGCTGAACAGCTTCACGCGGGCAATGCACCGCGAATTGCAGTCGGCACTCGATGAAGTCGAGACGGCCGGCGCGCGTGCGCTGATCCTGACGGGTGCGGGGCGCGGCTTCTGCGCAGGCCAGGACCTGGCCGACCTCGACTTCACGCCGGGCGCGTCCACCGACCTCGGCACGCTGATCGACGAGCATTTCAATCCACTGATCCGCCGCCTGCAACGCATGCCGATTCCGGTGATCGCCGCCGTCAACGGCACGGCGGCCGGCGCCGGCGCGAATCTCGCGCTCGCCTGCGACATCGTGTTCGCCGCGCGCTCGAGCAGTTTCATCCAGGCCTTCGTCAAGATCGGGCTCGTGCCCGATTCGGGCGGCACATGGTTCCTGCCGCAACGCGTCGGCATGGCACGCGCGCTGGGGCTCGCCCTGACCGGCGACAAGCTCGGCGCCGAACAGGCCGAACAATGGGGCTTGATCTGGCGCGCGGTCGACGACGATGCGCTCGCCGCGTCGGCCCGTCAAGTTGCCAACCAGCTCGCGCAGCAACCGACGCTCGCGATCGCGTCGATCAAGCAGTCGATGCGCGACAGCGTCACGAATACGCTCGACCAGCAGCTCGACCTCGAGCGTGACCTGCAGCGCAAGCTCGGCCAGTCGTACGACTACGCGGAAGGCGTGAAGGCGTTCATCGAGAAGCGCGCGCCGCGGTTCGAGGGACGTTGACATGACCACCCCCACCGACACGCTCGACCCCGATGCGCTCGCCCGTGCGGCGGCACGGGCCATGTACGACGCGGACGCCTGCAGCCGCGCGTTCGGCATGGAAATCGCCGAAGTGCGCGCCGGCTACGCACGCCTGCAGATGCGCGTACGGCCGGAATTCCTGAACGGGCACCAGACCTGCCACGGCGGCATCATCTTCACGCTCGCCGATTCGACGTTCGCGTTCGCGTGCAACTCGTACAACCTGAATACCGTTGCCGCGGGCTGCTCGATCGAATACCTGCGCCCCGTCTACGGCGACGACCTGCTGACGGCCGAGGCGATCGAGCAGACACGCAGCGGCCGGCATGGCGTCTACGACATCCGCGTCACGAACCAGACAGGCGAAACGGTCGCGATGTTTCGCGGCAAATCGGCCCAGATCAAGGGCACGGTCCTCCCGGAAGACCGCTGACGTCCACGGCTCGCTCATAACAATCACTGGAGACAGGCATGACTACCCCGCTACCGCTCGAGCCGATCGAGACCGCTTCACGCGACGAGCTGACCGCGTTACAGCTCGAACGCCTGAAATGGTCGCTCCGGCATGCGTATGAGCACTCCCCCGTCTATCGCCGCAAATTCGACGAAGCGGGCGTGCATCCCGACGACCTGAAGACACTCACGGATCTGTCGCGCTTCCCGTTCACGACCAAGAGCGACCTGCGCGACAGCTACCCGTTCGGCATGTTCGCGGTGCCGCAGGACCAGATCTCGCGCATTCACGCGTCGTCGGGCACGACCGGCAAGCCGACCGTCGTCGGCTATACGGCGCGCGACATCGATACGTGGGCGAATCTCGTCGCACGCTCGATCCGCGCGGCCGGCGCGCGGCGCGGCGACAAGGTTCACGTCAGCTACGGCTACGGTTTGTTCACCGGCGGGCTCGGCGCACACTACGGCGCCGAACGCGCAGGGCTCACCGTAATCCCGTTCGGCGGCGGCCAGACCGAGAAGCAGGTGCAGCTGATCCAGGATTTCCGGCCCGACATCATCATGGTGACGCCAAGCTACATGCTGTCGATCGCCGACGAGATCGAGCGCCAGGGTCTCGATCCCGCGCAGAGTTCGCTGCGCATCGGCATCTTCGGCGCGGAACCGTGGACGAACGACATGCGCGTGGCCATCGAGCAGCGGATGGGCATCGACGCGGTCGACATCTATGGGCTGTCCGAAGTGATGGGCCCGGGCGTCGCGTCGGAATGCGTCGAGACCAAAGACGGCCCGACCATCTGGGAAGACTACTTCTACCCGGAAATCATCGACCCCGAAACCGGCGAAGTGCTGCCGGACGGTGAACTCGGCGAGCTGGTCTTCACGTCGCTGACCAAGGAAGCGCTGCCGATCATCCGCTATCGCACCCGCGACCTCACGCGCCTGCTGCCCGGCACCGCGCGCACGATGCGCCGGATGGAAAAGATCACCGGGCGCTCGGACGACATGATGATCGTGCGGGGTGTCAACGTCTTCCCGACGCAGATCGAGGAACAGCTGCTGAAGCAGCGCGCGCTGGCACCGCACTATCAGATCGTGCTGACGAAGGAAGGTCCGCTCGACGTGCTGACGCTCAATGTCGAGCCGTGTCCCGAAACGGCGCCGGACACGGCCGCGATCCACGCGGCCAGACAGGCGCTCGCACACGACATCAAGTCGCTGATCGGCGTGACGGCTGTCATCAACGTATTGCCCGTGAACGGAATCGAGCGCTCGGTCGGCAAGGCGCGACGCGTCATCGACAAGCGCAAGGGCTGATACCGGCTACGGCACGAGGGCGCTCCGGAACAGCGATCATGCGCGGCCCTCGAAAAAACAGCCCGACCGGCCAAAACCGGTCGGGCTGCCTCGTCTCGATGCGCCGGCTACACGTGCGTGCCGGCGTCACCGCGGATCACGAATTCGGGAACAGCAGCCACATCCGGCCGATCTGCTTCATCCGTCCGGCCTGGTCGCCGGCGTCGTCGCCGAGCCCCCAGAAATAGTCGGCCCGCACGCCGCCCTTGATCGCGGAACCCGTGTCCTGCGCGAACACGAGCCGGTTCATCGGCGTATTGGTCAGCGGACGCGTGGTCTGCAGGAACACCGGCGTGCCGAGCGGGATCGACGACGGATCGACCGCGATCGAACGCTCCGCCGTGAGCGGCACGCCGAGCGCACCGATCGGGCCGTCCGCGCCGCCGTGCGGTGCATCTTCCTTCGTCGGCATGTCGCGGAAAAACACGAATCGCGGATTCGTGTCGAGCAACGCATCCACGCGCGTCGGGTTCGCCTTCGCCCACGCCTTGATGCCCTGCATCGTCGCCTGGGCGGGCGTCAGCTCGCCGCGATCGAGCAGCCACTTGCCGATCGAGCGATACGGCTGGTTGTTGGTGCCGCCGAAACCCACCCGCATCACCGAACCGTCGTCGAGCAGCACGCGTCCCGAGCCCTGCACCTGCAGGAAGAACGCCTCGATCGGATCGTCGACCCACACGAGTTCGTTGCCGTTCAGGATGCCGGCGCGCTCGAGCTGCGCGCGAGCGGGCAGCGCGGCACCGGCACGATAGCCGGCCGGCCAGCGGTACAGCGCGTACTGGTAAGGACCGCGACGCACGCGGGAGCCATGCAGCAGCGGCTCGTAATAGCCGGTCACGAGCCCGTCGAGCGTGCCGTCGGTGTTCGCCAGCTGAAACGGCGTGAAATACGTTTCGAAGAAGGTACGCGCGCTGCTGACGTCGAGTTCGTCGAGGCGATCGGCGGCCGCGCAGGCGCGCTGCCACGCCGGCTGCCGCGCAAGCCGCGCGCAGTTCTGCCGCAGCGCGGCCGTCGCGCCGATCAGCGAATCGTCCTGCCACCCCGGCACCTGTTGCCATGCGACCGGCGTCAGCCGCTTCGCGGCGACCTGCCCCGGCACGATCGCCGCACCGGTCGGCGGCTTGAGCGTCGACGTGCGCGTCGGCGCGCCGCCGCACGCGGCAAGCAGCGCTGCCGCTGCGACCGCCGCAACCCAGCCGGCCGCCCGCGGCCCAAACCACATACAATGTCCGTTCTTGATGGAAACCGCCATGTCAGATTTTCTCGACCAATATCCGATGCTCATCTTCGCGCTCGAAGCCTTCGTAGCGCTTGCCCTGCTGGTCTTCATCGTCGTGTGGACGTCGTCGGGCAGGAAGAAGCACGCCCGCGGCAACGACCGCCAGCCGCGCTGACCAGCCCCGCACGCTCAATGCAGCGTGCGCGGCATGTGCAGCGCAAACTCGTCGACCGGCGCGTCGAACCGCTCGCCGTCCTCCGCCACGCAAAAGTACGCGCCGCGCATCGTGCCGACCGGCGTCGCGATCACGGCCCAGCTCGTGTATTCGAACTGTTCGCCCGGCTGCAGCAGCGGCTGGTGCCCGACGACGCCGAGCCCCTTCACTTCCTGCACGTGGTTTTCGCTGTCCGTGATGATCCAGTGACGCGCGATCAGCTGGGCCGCGACCTGCCCGGTATTGCGGATGGTCAGCGTGTACGCGAATGCGTATTGACGCCGATCGGGGTCGGATTGTTCCGGCAAGTAGCTGGTTTTCACCGAAACGGTGAACTGATACTGACTCATGATGTTTCCGCTGTAGGTAACCGCCCGCGCCCACTCGAGCGGCAGGGCCGCGGGCGCGCCGCACTGGTTCGGCATTCTATGCGGAATCGGGCCGCAACCGCACGGCCCGTCGCCGCGCACCGGGTCGCCGGACGGTAGAATGGCGGTTTTGCGCCGCAGCGTCCCCGCTCCCCTGTCATGACTCAATTCCGCATCGCTCCCAGCATCCTGTCGGCCGACTTTGCACGGCTCGGCGAAGAAGTCCGCAACGTGGTCGCCGCCGGCGCCGACTGGATTCACTTCGACGTGATGGACAACCATTATGTGCCGAACCTCACGATCGGCCCGCTCGTCTGCGAGGCGATCCGCCCGCACGTGCAGGTGCCGATCGACGTGCACCTGATGGTGCGCCCGGTCGACCGGATCGTGCCCGATTTCGCGAAAGCCGGCGCGAACCTGATCAGCTTCCACCCGGAAGGCTCGGACCACATCGACCGTACGCTGTCGCTGATCCGCGATCACGGCTGCAAGGCCGGCCTCGTGTTCAACCCGGCGACGCCGCTGAACTATCTCGATCACGTGATGGATCGCCTCGACTTCGTGCTGCTGATGTCGGTGAACCCGGGCTTCGGCGGCCAGTCGTTCATTCCGGAAACGCTGAACAAGCTGCGCGAAGCGCGCGCCCGCATCGACGCGTACACCGAGCGCACCGGCCGCGAGATCCTGCTCGAGGTCGACGGCGGCGTGAAGGCCGACAACATCGCGGAAATCGCGGCGGCCGGCGCGGACACCTTCGTCGCGGGTTCGGCGATCTTCGGCAAGCCCGATTACCGCACGGTGATCGACGAGATGCGTGCCGCGCTCGCCACCGTCGCGCGGAGCTGACGCCGTGGCCGATTCCTCGCTGGCCGGGGCCGCAGCCGACGGCACGGTCCGTTTCGCGACGCCGCGCATCGACGCGGCGCTGATCGACCTCGACGGCACGATGGTCGACACGGCCGACGATTTCACGGCCGGGCTGAACGGAATGCTCGCGCAGCTCGGCGCGCCGGCCACGTCGCGCGACGAGGTGATCGGCTACGTCGGCAAGGGCTCCGAGCATCTGATCCAGAGCGTGCTGAAGCCGCGCTTCACGCGCGACGAAGCGCACGCGCGCTTCGACGACGCGCTCGCGATCTACCAGACCGAGTACGCGAAGATCAACGGCCGCCACACGCGTCTCTATCCGGACGTCGCAACCGGCCTCGATGCGTTGCGCACGGCCGGCATCCGGCTCGCATGCGTGACGAACAAGCCGCACCGCTTCGCGGTCGAGCTGCTCGAGCAATACGGGCTGATCGATCGCTTCGGCATCGTGCTCGGCGGCGACAGCGTCGCGCGCAAGAAGCCCGATCCGCTGCCGATGCTGACGGCGTGCGAAGCGCTCGGCGTCGCGCCGGACGCGGCGGTCGCGATCGGCGACTCGGAAAACGACGCGCTGGCGGGCCGCGCGGCCGGGATGGCGACGCTGACGGTGCCATACGGCTACAACCACGGCAAAGCTATACAAACGATAAATTCGGATGGTATAGTCGATTCGTTGCTGGTCGCGGCCCGCGCGATCACCGCGCACAACGCCGGCCGGCCAACCCTCTGATTATTTCTTCCATCCGCATGTTTCTGAATAAAAAACGGAGTCTGAGCAGCATCGACCGGGGAGCCTGGCCCTGGCGTCGCTGGTCGCGCTAACCTCTTCGATGAGGTACGCTGAGGCACGTCTTCAGCGCCGTTTTTTATCTCGCTGCGCAGCCGCGCGCCGATCGTCGCACCACCTCGAGTTCTACCGCGTCCGAACGCTTGCGTTCAGGACCGGCCGCAGGCTCGCGACGTTCACGCCCGGCGTGCCGGCCGGCAACAGGCACTTCTCGATCGACCGCCCTTTCGCCGACGGCAGCCCGCGTAGCGTCAAGTGATCCCTGGCGCACTCCGCCGCTCGTCCCGAACAGGACCGGAACATGACCGAACTCGAATTCCAATCGCTTGCGAACGAAGGCTACAACCGCATCCCGCTGATCGCGGAAGCGCTCGCCGACCTCGAAACGCCGCTGTCCCTCTACCTGAAGCTGGCCCAGCCTGAACGCGCGGGCGCCAACTCGTTCCTGCTCGAGTCGGTGGTCGGCGGCGAACGCTTCGGCCGCTATTCGTTCATCGGCCTGCCCGCCCGCACGCTGGTGCGCACCCGCAACGGCGTGTCCGAAGTGGTGCGCGACGGCCAGGTCGTCGAGACGCACGACGGCGACCCGTTCGAATTCATCGAGTCGTTCCAGGCGCGCTTCAAGGTGGCGCAGCGCCCGGGCCTGCCGCGCTTCTGCGGCGGCCTCGCCGGCTATTTCGGTTACGACGCGGTGCGCTACATCGAGAAGAAACTCGCGAACACCGCGCCGCGCGACGATCTCGGCCTGCCCGACATCCAGCTGCTGCTCACCGAAGAAGTCGCGGTGATCGACAACCTCGCCGGCAAGCTCTATCTGATCATCTATGCGGACCCGGCCCAGCCGGAAGCCTATACGAAGGCCAAGCAGCGCCTGCGCGAGCTGAAGCAGCGCCTGCGCACGACCGTGCAGCCGCCCGTCACGTCGGCGAGTGTGCGCACCGAGACGTTCCGCGAGTTCAAGAAGGAAGACTATCTGGCCGCCGTGCGCCAGGCGAAGGAATACATCGCGGCCGGCGAACTGATGCAGATCCAGGTCGGCCAGCGTCTGACGAAGCCGTATCGCGACAATCCGCTGTCGCTGTATCGCGCGCTGCGTTCGCTGAATCCGTCGCCGTACATGTACTACTACAACTTCGGCGATTTCCACGTGGTCGGCGCATCGCCGGAAATCCTGGTGCGCCAGGAAAAGCGCGGCGAAGACCAGATCGTCACGATCCGTCCGCTCGCCGGCACGCGTCCGCGCGGCAATACGCCCGAGCGCGATGCGGAACTCGCGACCGAACTGCTGAACGATCCGAAGGAAATCGCCGAGCACGTGATGCTGATCGACCTCGCGCGCAACGACGTCGGCCGCATCGCGGAAATCGGCTCGGTGCAGGTGACCGACAAGATGGTGATCGAGAAGTACTCGCACGTGCAGCACATCGTCAGCTCGGTCGAAGGCAAGCTGAAGCCCGGCATGACGAACTACGACGTGCTGCGCGCGACGTTCCCGGCCGGCACGCTGTCCGGCGCGCCGAAGGTGCGCGCGATGGAACTGATCGACGAGCTCGAGCCGATCAAGCGCGGGCTGTACGGCGGCGCCGTCGGCTACCTGTCGTTCTCGGGCGAGATGGATCTCGCGATCGCGATCCGCACGGGCCTGATCCACAACGGCAACCTGTATGTGCAAGCGGCAGCCGGCGTCGTCGCGGACTCGGTGCCCGAATCCGAATGGCAAGAGACCGAGAACAAGGCGCGCGCGGTGCTGCGTGCGGCCGAACAGGTCCAGGACGGCCTCGATAGCGACTTCTGACCGGAGACTGACCATGCTGCTCATGATCGACAACTACGACTCGTTCACCTACAACCTGGTCCAGTACTTCGGCGAACTGGGCGAGGACGTGCACACCTATCGCAACGACGAAATCACGCTCGACGACATCGCGCGCCTGAACCCCGACGCCATCTGCCTGTCGCCCGGCCCGAGCAACCCGCAGCACGCGGGCATCACGCTCGACGTGCTGCGCGAATTCGCGGGCAAGAAGCCGATCCTCGGCGTCTGCCTCGGCCATCAGGCGATCGGCGAAGCGTTCGGCGGCCGCGTCGTGCGCGCGAAGACCATCATGCACGGCAAGGTGAGCCGGATCGAAACCGACTGCCGCGGCGTGTTCGCCGACCTGCCGAAGCATTTCGACGTCACGCGCTACCATTCGCTCGCGATCGAACGCGAATCGCTGCCCGACTGCCTCGAGGTGTCCGCGTGGACCGACGACGGCGAGATCATGGGCGTGCGTCACAAGACGCTGCCGGTCGAAGGCGTGCAGTTCCACCCGGAATCGATCCTCTCCGAGCACGGCCACGCGCTGCTCGAGAATTTCCTGAAGCAGAACCGCGCAACGGCCCGCGCGGCCGCGCCGGCAGCCTGACGGGAGACGCACGATGACGATTACCCCGCAGGAAGCGCTGCAACGCACGATCGAGCACCGCGAGATCTTCCACGACGAAATGCTGCACCTGATGCGGCTCATCATGCGCGGCGACATGTCGCCCGTGATGGCGGCCGCGATCATCACCGGGCTGCGCGTGAAGAAGGAGACGATCGGCGAGATCGCCGCCGCCGCGACCGTGATGCGCGAATTCGCGAACCACGTCGAAGTGCAGGACAACTCGAACTTCGTCGACATCGTCGGCACGGGCGGCGACGGTGCACACACGTTCAACATCTCGACCGCGTCGATGTTCATCACGGCGGCGGCCGGCGCGAAGGTCGCGAAGCACGGCAACCGCGGCGTGTCGAGCAAGTCCGGCAGCGCCGACGTGCTCGAGGCGCTCGGCGTGAACATCGACCTGCAGCCCGACCAGGTTGCCGCATCGATCGCCGAAACCGGCATGGGCTTCATGTTCGCGCCGAACCATCATCCGGCGATGAAGAACATCGCGGCCGTGCGCCGCGAGCTCGGCGTGCGGACGATCTTCAACATTCTCGGCCCGCTGACCAATCCGGCCGGCGCGCCGAACCAGCTGATGGGCGTGTTCCACCCCGACCTCGTCGGCATCCAGGTGCGCGTGATGCAGCGCCTCGGCGCGCAGCACGTGCTGGTCGTGTACGGCAAGGACGGGATGGATGAAGTATCGCTGGGCGCCGCGACGCTCGTCGGCGAATTGCGCGACGGCAAGGTGCACGAATACGAGATCCATCCGGAGGACTTCGGCCTGCAGATGGTATCGAACCGCACGCTGAAGGTGGAAAATGCCGAGGAATCGCGCACGATGCTGCTCGGCGCGCTGGACAACCAGCCGGGTGTCGCACGCGAGATCGTCACGCTGAACGCGGGCACCGCGCTCTATGCAGCCAATATCGCCGAATCGATCGCCGACGGCATCCAGCTCGCCCGCGAAGCGATCGCGAGCGGCAAGGCACGCGCGAAGGTCGACGAACTCGTGCGCTTCACGCAGCAGTTCAAGCGCTGACTCCCTTTACGAATCAAGCAGGAACCCACATGAGCGACATTCTCGACCGAATCATCGCCGTCAAGCGCGAAGAAGTCGCGGCGGCCATGCGCAGCACGCCGCTCGAGGCACTGAAACTGGACGCATCGGCGCGCGACCTGCGCGACTTCGTCGGCGCACTGCGCGCGAAGCAGGCAGCGGGCCAGGCGGCGGTAATCGCCGAAGTGAAGAAGGCGAGCCCGTCGAAGGGCGTGCTGCGCGAGCATTTCGTGCCGGCCGACATCGCGCGCTCGTATGCGGCCCACGGCGCGGCGTGCCTGTCGGTGCTGACCGACGAGCAATTCTTCCAGGGCAGCGTCCGCTATCTCGAGGAAGCGCGTGCGGCGTGCACGCTGCCGGTGCTGCGCAAGGACTTCATCGTCGACGCGTACCAGATCCTCGAGGCGCGCGCGATGGGCGCCGACGCGATCCTGCTGATCGCGGCCGCGCTCGACACGCCGCTGATGCAGGACCTCGAGGCATACGCGCACTCGCTCGGCCTCGCGGTGCTGGTCGAAGTTCACGACCGCGACGAGATGGAACAGGCGCTGACGCTGAAGACGCCGCTGCTCGGCATCAACAACCGCAACCTGCGCACGTTCGAGACGACGATCCAGACCACGCTCGACATGCTCGACATGATTCCGCCGGATCGCATGGTCGTGACCGAGTCGGGCATCCTGTCGCGCACCGACGTCGACACGATGCGCGCGGCGAACGTGAACGCGTTCCTCGTCGGCGAAGCGTTCATGCGCGCCGACCAGCCGGGCGAGGAACTGGCGCGGATGTTCTTCTGATGGCGATCGAAAAGGAAATCAAGCTCGCACTGCCGGCCGGCCAGGCCGATGCGGCGCGGCGCTTTTTCGAGACGCTGACCGGCGAAACCGGTAACGTGATCGCGCTGGCGAACGTCTACTACGACACGCCCGACCTCGCGCTGGCTCGTTCGAAGAGCGCGGTGCGCGTGCGCCGCACGCCGCACGGCTGGCTGCAGACCTTCAAGACCGTCGGCAGCGCCGAAGCCGGCCTGCATCGCCGCCATGAATGGGAATTGCCGGTCGCCGGCGATGCGCTCGAAATCGACGCGCTGGTCACCGCGTGCGACGTGCCGGAGGCTGCCGGCGCGCTGCGCGATGCGGCGCCCGCGCTGCACGCGCTGTTCCGGACGGATTTTTCGCGTACGCTGTGGCGCATCGCAATCGGCGGCGCAACCGTCGAGGCCGCGGTGGACGTCGGCGAGATCGTCGTCCAGGCGGAACACGATACGCGCCGCGAACCGATCAGCGAAATCGAACTCGAACTGATCGACGGCCCGGAAGCGGCGCTCGCGACACTCGCCGCCGAACTGCAGCAGGCGCTGCCGGGCCTCGCCCCCGAAAACATCAGCAAGGCGCAACGCGGCTACCGGCTGCGCGCGCAATAAACCCGCATCACGCATGGCAACCCGCAAGACTTTCCGCACGCCGCAGCAGGCGTCGCTGTTCGATGATCCCGTGCCGGAAACGGCGCAGGACGATGTTCCCGCCCCGGCGCCTGCGCCGGCCGCAGCCGGGCGCAAGCCCGCAAAGAAGGCCGCGGCCGCCGCGCCGGTTTCCGCCGCGCCGCAGCCCGCTGCCGCCGACGCTCCCGGCACTCCCGCCGCCCCTGTTGTCGCGGATGTCCCGCACCTCGCCGCGCAATTCGACGCGCTGCCGGCCGTCTGGCGCGACGTGCTGAAACCCTTCACCGACAGCGACGCGTATGCGCCGCTGTGCCGCTTCGTCGACGACGAACGCGCGGCCGGCAAGACGGTCTACCCGACCGACGTGTTCCGCGCGCTGCGCCTGACGAGCCCGGACGACGTGAAGATCGTGATCCTCGGCCAGGACCCGTACCACGGCGACGACCGCGGCACGCCGCAGGCGCACGGCCTCGCGTTCTCGGTGCCGCCGGCCGTGCGCACGCCGCCGTCGCTGCGCAACATCTTCAAGGAGATCGCCGCGAATTTCGGCCACGACACGCCGCGTCACGGCTGCCTCGATACCTGGGCGCGCCAGGGCGTGCTGCTGCTCAACACCGTGCTGACGGTCGAGCGCGGTGCGGCCGCGAGCCACGCGAAGCGCGGCTGGGAGCAATGCACGGACACGCTGATCCGCGAACTCGCCAACCGCCATCGCGGCCTCGTGTTCATGCTGTGGGGCGCGCATGCGCAGGCCAAGCGCGCGCTGTTCGATGCGAGCGCGCACTGCGTGCTCGAGGCGCCGCATCCGTCGCCGCTGTCCGCTCACCGCGGTTTCCTCGGTTGCCGCCACTTCGCGCTCGCGAACGACTATCTGGTCGACGCTGGGCGCGAGCCGATCGACTGGCGCCTGCCGGAGGTGGCCGAAACGCTTGCGTAACCGCGTTGCGCGGTTAGCGCTTCACGTTTCGCCTTCGTCCGCATCAAGCAAAAACGCCGCGCCCCTTTCGGGACGCGGCGTTTTTTTCATCCGTCGGACGCAGCGGGTGCGGCGCACCCGCGTCGGCCTCAGACGGCAGCGATCGCTTCGCGTGCGCTGGCGAGCGCGGCGCTCTGCGCATCCGGCCCGAGGTTCAGGCCTTCAGCGTGGATGAAGTTCACGTCGGTCAGGCCGATGAAGCCGAGGAACGAGCGCAGGTACGGCGTCTGGCTGTCGTTCGGCGTACCCAGGTACTTGCCGCCGCGCGCCGTCACCACGTGAACCTTCTTGCCCTTGATCAGGCCTTCCGGACCGTTCTCGGTGTAGCGGAACGTGACGCCTGCGCGGGCGATCCAGTCGAAATACGTCTTCAGTTGCGACGACACGCCGAAGTTGTACATCGGTGCGCCGATCACGACGATGTCGGCGGCTTGCAGTTCGGCGATCAGCGCATCGCTCTTCGCGACGATCGCATTCTGTTCCGCGCTGCGCTGGTCGGCCGGCGTGAAGAATGCGCCGAGCACCGATTCGTCGAGGTGCGGCAGCGCGTCGGCCAGCAGGTCGCGAACCACGACCTTCGAACCGGGGTTCGATTGTTGCAGCTTTGCCGTCAGTTCGTTGGCCAGCAGCGTGGATTGCGCACCTTGCGAGCGCGCCGCGGAATTGATTTGCAGAATGGTCGTCATGTCAGGCTCCGGTTTGGTTGCGCTTCGGTAGCGCGAGTGACGCCATTGTGCGTGGCCGCATGGCCGCGAAAAAGCGGGTTCAGGGCGACGGATTGTTGCAGCAACAGAACAATCCATGATCGCGCCCCGAAACCCGCCCGTGCATGCTCAGCCCTTCAGCCAGGCTTCGCGGGCCTTCTGCGCGGCAGCCGGTTTCGCGGCGGCCGCGAGCCGGTAGCGCGCGATTTCCGGCCCGTCCAGTTTCAGTTTCGCGGTCCGCAGCTCGTCGCGGCGGAATACGTGCACCTCGACCTTGTCGCCCGGCCGGTAACGCGCGAGCAGCATGTCGAGGTTCGTGCCGGTGACGCGCAGCCCGTCGAGCGCGATCAGCGTGTCGCCCGCCGACAGCCCCGCGCGATGCGCGCCGCCGCCTTCGTAGACCGCCGCCAGCGTGCAGTCCACGCCGCCGCGCAGCCGCGCGCCGATGGTCGGCTTCGCGGTCGCACCCGCTGCAACCTCCGGCGTGAGCGTCACGCCGAACGGCGCCAGCAGGTCGGCGAGCGGCAGGTCGCGCGTGCCGTGCACGGCGTCCGCGAACAGCCGGCCGAGCGCGACGCCCGTCGCTTCCTCGATCAGCGTCTCGACCTCGTTTTCTTCGACACCCGCCTGCTTGCCTCGATAGAACTCGCGGCCGTAGCGTTGCCACAGCAGACGCATCACGTCGTCGAGCGACTTGCGGTTGCGCGTCTGCGCGCGGATCGCGAGATCGAACGCAAGCGCGACGAGCGAACCCTTCGTGTAATAGCTGACGATCGCGTTGGTCGCGTTCTCGTCCTGACGGTAGTACTTGATCCACGCGTCGAACGAGCTGTCCGCGACGCTCTGCTTCAGGCGCCCCGTACCGCGCAGCACGCCGCCGACGGTACGGCCGAGCGCCGCGAAATATTCGTCCTGCGACATCAGCCCGCTGCGCACCAGCATCAGGTCGTCGTAATACGACGTGAAGCCTTCGAACAGCCACAGCAGCGACGTGTAGTTTTCGCGCGCGAGGTCGTACGGCACGAACGCCGCCGGCTTGATGCGCTTCACGTTCCACGTATGGAAATACTCGTGGCTGCAAAGGCCGAGGTACGTGCGATAGCCTTCCGTCGTTTCCGGCCGGCCCTTCACCGGCAGGTCGGTGCGGTTGCAGATCAGCGCGGTCGACGCACGGTGCTCGAGGCCGCCGTAGCCGTCGCTGACCGCGAGCGTCATGAACACGTAGCGGTCCATCGGCGCCTGTTTCGATTTCGGTTCGAACAGCGCGATCTGCGCTTCGCACACGCGCTTCAGGTCGGTGCGCAGCCGCTCCATGTCGAGCTGCGTCACACGCCCGGCGATCACGATGTCGTGCGGCACACCGTGCGCGTCGAACGTCGCCAGCGCGAATTCGCCGATCGTCACCGGATGGTCGGCGAGCTCGTCGTAGTTCGCTGCGCGATACGCGCCGAACCCGTAGCGCCTGGTCCCGCGTGCCTCGGGCAACGACGTGCCGACCCGCCACGTGCGAAACGCCGGGCCCGCCGGTTTCGCGATGTCGACCTCGCATGGCGCATCCTCGCGGCCGGCGGCGCTCAGGAACACGGCCGTGGCGTTGAAGAAGCCGCCCGAGTCGTCGAGATACGCGGAGCGGACCGACAGGTCCCATGCGTACACGTCATAGCGCAACGTCAGCGCGCCGTTCACCGGCGCGGCCTGCCACGTGTTCTTGTCGGTTTTCGCGATCCGTACCTTGCGGCCCGCGTCGTTGAACGCGGCGAGCGTCACGATGTTGCGCGCGAACTCGCGCACGAGGTAGCTGCCCGGAATCCATACCGGCAGCGAGAAGCGCTGGCCTTCGGGATCGGGATCGGTGACCGTCACCGTCACTTCGAACAGGTGCGCGGCAAGATCTTTCGGGGCAATCGAATAGCGGATCGGCTGGGTCATCGTGGCAATCGGTCGAAAATCGGACGGGGAATCAGACGGAATACGGCGGCGGAAACGAAGAGAGGCGCCGGCAGAGATCGCGGGCGCCCCTCGCTGGCCGGGCCGTGCGGCCCGGCGTGTCGCCGGTTACTTGCTCGACGCGAGCGCCTGGTTCAGCTGGTCGGCCGACACCGCGCCCGGCAGGCGGCGGCCGTCGGGCAGGAAGATCGTCGGCGTGCCGGTGACGTTCATCCCGCGGCCCAGCGCGAGGTTCTTGTCGAGCGCGGTCGTATCGCAGGCGCCGGCGCCGGTCGGCACGCGATGGTCGAGCATCCAGCCCTCCCAGGATTTCGCGCGGTCGGTCGCGCACCAGATCGCCTTCGACTTCGTGGTCGAATCGGGCGACAGCACCGGGTACAGGAACGTGTAGACGGTCACGTTGTCGACCGACTGCAGCGTCGTCTCGAGGCGCTTGCAGTACGGACAGTTCGGATCGGAGAACACCGCGATCTTGCGGGCGCCGTTACCTTTGACGACCTTGATCGCGTTGGCGAGCGGCAGGCTCGCGAAGTCGATCTTGTTGAGGTCGGACAGGCGCGCGTCGGTCAGGTTCTTGTGCGTCTTGGTGTCGACGAGATCGCCGAGCAGCACGTAGTCGCCGGCTGCATCGCTATAGATGATCTGCGTGCCGAGGTTCACTTCGTACAGGCCCGCGACGGGCGACTTCGACACGCTCTTGATCGGCGCGTCGTTGCCGAGACGCGCTTGCAGCGTGGCTTTCAGCTTGTCGGTGGTCTGGTCGGCCTGCGCGGTACAGCCGAGCGTCGCCATCGTGACGGCCAGCGCCAGCGATGCGATGCGGATCGTTTTTTTCATCCTGTCGTTCCTTCAGCTCAATCGGAGTGCACGTCACAGTGTACGCCGTAACGGAGCCCAGTCCGACAGGCCGAGGGCGCGAAGGTTCGCTCAGCCAAGCGCGGCCGACACGAGCCAGCGCTTCACGAGCGGTTGCGCGCCGACGAACGCCATGCCCGCGTTGCGGACCGCCTTCGCGAACGAGCCCGGAACCGCGAACAGCCGCTGCAGCCCGTCGGTCGCGACCATCAGTGCGCGGATGTCCTCGCGGCGCGAGCGCTCGTAGCGGCGCAGCAGCACCGTATCGCCGAGGTTGCGGAAGCTCTCCTTGTTCGCGATCGCATCGGCGAGTGCCGCGACGTCGCGCAGCCCGAGGTTCATCCCCTGCCCCGCGAGCGGATGGATCAGGTGCGCGGCATCGCCGACGAGCGCGACGCGCGGGGCGATCAGCTTGTCGACGGTCTGCAGCGCGAGCGGGAAGCCGGCCGCCGGCGTCACGCATTCCAGCGTGCCGACCTGGCCGTGCGACACGCGCTCGACTTCCGCCGCGAGCTGCGCGGGATCGAGCGCGAGCAGTTCGTCCGCATGCGCGGTGTGCGCGGACCATACGAGCGACACGTGACCGTCCGGCAGCGGCAGCAACGCAATGATCTCGCCTTCGTGAAACCACTGACAGGCCGTCTCGCGGTGCGGCAGCGACGCCTTGAAGTTCGCGACGACGCCCGTCTGCCGGTAATCGCGCCGCTCGACCCTGGCCCCCATTTGAGAACGCACCCACGAATGCGCGCCGTCCGCGCCGACCACGAGGTCCGCTTCGAGCACCTTGCCCGACGACAGCGTCAGCACGGCCGCGTCGTCGCGCACGTCGAAGCCCTGTGCACGCGCGTCGAACCACGTGAGGTTCGGCTGGAACCGCAGCGCCGCGTCCAGCGACGTCTCGATCAGCGACGATTCGGCGATCCAGGCCAGTTGCGGCACGGAGGCCTGGTACGCGGAGAAATGCAGCTCCGCGTGCGCGTCGCCGTACACGCGCATGTCGTACACCGGCGCGAGCCGGCCATGGTCCAGCGCCTGCCAGACCCGCAGCCGCTCCAGCAATGCCTGCGAGCTGGACGACAGCGCGTAGATGCGGGTGTCGAACGCGAGATCGGCGGGGCGCGGCGTGGCCGGCTGGGCGAGCAAGGCGGTCTTGTAGCCGGACTGGGTCAGTGCGAGCGCGGCCGTCTTGCCGACGAGCCCGCCGCCGACCACGGCGACGTCGAAGGTGTGGTGGGCAGTCATGGCGGGCATTATAGCCGTGGGGCCAATCCCTTACGCGGCCGGACTTTGCGGGAAATCAGCAGAATCGCAGGCGGGTCCGGCAGCGCGGCGGCCCGTCGCATCGGGCGTTCGGGTGAAGGCCGGAAACCGGGGCGTCGGCACGGTACAATAGCGCCTTTGAACGTCGGCCCGCCGCGCCCCGCGCGCCGGCCGTCCCTATTTTCCCGCGCCGCCGTGCCTTGTCCGGCCGCGCCGCTCCACCCGTCCGAAGGATTCCATGAGTCTCAAATGCGGCATCGTCGGCTTGCCCAACGTCGGCAAGTCCACCCTGTTCAATGCGCTGACCAAGGCCGGCATCGCCGCCGAGAACTACCCGTTCTGCACGATCGAGCCGAACGTCGGCATCGTCGAAGTGCCTGACACGCGCCTGAAGGCGCTCGCCGAGATCATCAACCCCGAGCGCATCGTGCCGGCCGTCGTCGAATTCGTCGACATCGCGGGCCTCGTCGCGGGCGCGAGCAAGGGTGAAGGCCTCGGCAACCAGTTCCTCGCGAACATCCGCGAAACCGATGCGATCACGCACGTCGTGCGCTGCTTCGAGGACGACAACGTCATCCACGTCGCCGGCAAGGTCAGCCCGATCGACGACATCGAAGTGATCAACACCGAACTCGCGCTCGCCGACCTCGGCACCGTCGAGAAGGCGCTCACGCGCTACTCGAAGGCCGCGAAGTCCGGCAACGACAAGGAAGCGGTGAAGCTCGCCGCGGTGCTCGAGAAGGTGCGCGCGCACCTCGACCAGGGCAAGGCCGTGCGCGGCCTCGATCTGTCGGACGACGAGCAGGCGCTGCTCAAGCCGTTCTGCCTGATCACCGCGAAGCCGGCGATGTACGTCGCGAACGTGAAGGACGACGGCTTCGAGAACAACCCGCACCTCGAAGCGGTGCGCAAGTACGCGGAAAGCGAGAACTCGCCGGTGGTCGCGGTGTGCGCGGCGATCGAGGCGGAAATCGCCGATCTCGACGATGCGGACAAGGAAGCGTTCCTCGCCGACATGGGCATGGAAGAGCCGGGCCTCGACCGCGTGATCCGCGCGGGCTTCAAGCTGCTCGGCCTGCAGACCTACTTCACCGCGGGCGTGAAGGAAGTGCGCGCGTGGACGATCCACATCGGCGACACGGCGCCGCAAGCGGCCGGCGTGATTCATACGGACTTCGAGCGCGGCTTCATTCGCGCGCAGACGATCGCATTCGACGACTTCGTCGCGTACAAGGGCGAACAAGGTGCGAAGGAAGCCGGGAAGATGCGTGCGGAAGGGAAGGAATACGTCGTGCACGACGGGGATGTGATGAACTTTCTGTTCAACGTCTGAACCTCGCTCCGATACCCATGCACAAAGCCCGCATTTTGCGGGCTTTTTGATTTTCGATTCCGGCAACTGCATCGCATTACTGCACCGTGCAATCCGACGTGCGCCCAACGCGGTTGCGCGGATGGTAACTTGACCAGACGAACTGACTGAAATAGCTCTCCGCGACCTCCGTCCATGTCCTAAGTCCATCGGCTTCCTGCAGCACATGCTTGGCGTTAACGAGCAACCACGACATCACGGCCTGGCTGTCGCGACACTTCGCGCATTCTCCTGAAGTACAGCAGCGCGCCAGCGTATGCAGGTCTGCGCGATACGCGTTGAATTTCGGCAACGCGGGCCACCCCGAGGCAAACCGTTCCGCATTCTGCGGATGACCTTCGCTGACACTCGGGCAACTGGCATAGCCGAATGTTCCCCAGGCGGTTTCCCCACGCATGAGTGCTGCCAGGTAGTACGGATGGCTCGCCACGGTTTCAGGGTATTTGGCCTTCAATTCGAGCAATACGTTCAGGAGTTGCTCCTCACCACGTCGGCGAAGCGGCCCGGCAACATCGTATGGACTGTAGTAATTGAACAGCAGTCGATTTCCGTTATCCCGGATCCTGCGCACCGTTTCTTCGATATAAGCCATTCCATCGATCGACACGGCAAAGACGAAACCTGCCCGTTCGTCGTCGCGATAATTAGCCAACGCCTTGTCGAACAAGCCAGTGAAACGCTTTCCGTTCGGGCCGATCGCGCGTAGTTCGTCATCGAGCGGGCCGCCACCGAACACCGAGACCGCAATGGTGACATCTTCGAAACCCTCGTAAGGAATTCGTCGAAGCCCGTTTGTCGAAACGGACACCTTCGGCATGTATTTCCTGAACACGCTTATCCGGTCCAGATAAAGCGCGGGCTCGCCGCCTATCAGCAATGGCGCGTTGATCCCGCGCGCCGCCTCATCCTTCACGCGTGCCTCGAGATGCAACGTATCGTTCAACTCATCCGACGCGACGTCGAATTCGTTTTCGAAGAACCAGCACCCCTTGCAGCGCAAATTGCATCGATTGGTGAGATGGTAAAGCGACGCGCGCGTCTCCCTCGCTTCGTTTCTGACTGCTTTGAAGCGCATCTTCATGTCGATTGAATCGTCCATCGTGGTCTCCTGATTTGAGGACGCAAGCGGGCCTGAGCGTCAACTCAGCAATCCTCTGGTGAGTTCCGGCCACAGCGACGCATGCTGGCGGCGGAACATGCCGACGTGACCGATTGCGCGGCCATCGCATTTTTCCGGGCTGATGAAATGGACGTGACATCTGGCTCGCGGCAACCATCGCAGCCAGTCTTCGATATTGGCCGGCGTCGCGAGCGGATCGTCAGTCGCTGCGACTACGGTGACGGGAGCGGAGAATTCGTTGTAGTAATGACGCGCAATGCCGACCCCGAACTCGTTCGCTACGTATCCGGGGCGGCGACACCATCGGGCCCACTGAAGCCCGACGCGTGCAGGCAGATCGTCGCCCCAGCCGAGCACCCGGGCAGGCACATAGCCGAGCAGACGTGCGGTAACCGGGACGTAGACATTTGCCAGCGACAATGCGGCAATTCGATTCGGCCACCGGATGTTGCCGACGTATCCGGATGAAGCGGATATCGCACACAGCGAGCGTACCGACGCGTGATTCGGCATCAGTCCGACCAGTTGTGCGCCGGCACTATGACCGATCAGATGCGCTTCGCTCGCGCCGGTTTCTCGAAGAAGCCAGTCAAGCGCTGCGGGCATGTCAAGCTGCCCCCAGTCTTGTTTGCGGGCACGCGACTGGCGAACGTGACGCACGTCGAGCGACGCCCCCATCCCCCGATAATCGAATACGAATACCGAATATCCCGTTGCGCGCAGCCAATCCGCGAATGGAAAATAAAAGGACTGGCGAAGGCCCGTTGCAGGGCAAATGAGTACCGGTAAACAAGTGGCACCGGCCGCAGGAAAATACGTGCCCCCCAAGGGAAAACCGTCGCGTGCATGAAATGCAGCGCGTACATGGGGTATCGGCCGCCCGCTCATCGCTCTGGGCTCGATAGGGTGAACACGGGAAGATGCGCCCCGTATTCGGTAACGAACCTACGGCCTGGTTTCTGAATCCAGCCGTATAACAAAGGATTCCAAATCGATTCGCCCATCGATTCACCCCGGTTATCGAAGTGATCAATGTATTAAGTCACTGCCGCCAATGAAATCAGACAAGTTCGATTTTTGACCACAAATGTCGATACCGCCGCTGTCGCCGAAAAATCCATGTCGACACGGGAAACGGCATCCGCTTGTTCTGAAAGACAAATGGCCGGACCGGCTTTTGCCGATCAGGCCATTTGTTACGACGGGAACCTCTCCGCCAACCGACAGCGAACGCTCAGGCCCGCTGCCGCATCGTCACTTCATCACATCGCCGACACCCGCCGCCCCGCCCCCGCTCGCGCATCGCGACCGCGCTTGTTCAGCCAAGACGCAAACAGCACGAGCAGCGCGAGCACGGCCGTCGCACCGACTTCCATCCGGTGTTCCTCGCTGACGAACATCACGGTCAGCGTGCCGCAGATGAACAGGATCACCGCCCACGTGAGCCACGGGAACAGCCACATCCGCAGCGTCAGGTCGGCGCCGCCCGATTCGAGCGTCTTGCGCATCCGCAGCTGCGAGATCGCGATCACGAGATACACGAGCAGCGCGATCGCACCCGACGTCGCCAACAGGAAGCCGAACACCTGCTCCGGCATCAGGTAGTTCGCGATCACGGTCAGGAAACCGAATGCGGTCGATGCCAGCACGGCCGCACGCGGCGTACCGGTCGAATCGGTGCTGTGCAGGAACGCAGGTGCGTCCTTGCGCTTGGACAGCGAGAACAGCATCCGCGATGCGGTGTACAGCGCGGAATTCAGGCAGCTCGCGACCGACACGAGCACGATCACGTCGATGATTGCCTTCGCGTTCGGAATGCCGATCAGCTCCATCGCACGCTGATACGAGCCGTGCTTCGGCAGCAGCGGATCGTTCCACGGCACGATCGCCGCGACGACGAGGATCGAGCCGAGATAGAACAGCGTGATACGCCAGATGACGGAATTGGTCGCACGCACGATCTGGCGTTGCGGGTTGTCCGACTCGGCGGCCGCGATCGTCACGATCTCGGTACCGAGGAACGAGAACATCGTCGTCAGCATCGCCGCGAGCACCGCGCCGGCGCCGTTCGGCATGAAGCCCTGGTGCGCGAAGAGGTTCGACACGCCCGATACGGCCGGCGCGGGCACGATGCCGACGATTGCCGCACCGCCGATGCACAGGAACACGACGATCGCGACAACCTTGATCAGCGCGAACCAGAATTCGAATTCGCCGTAGTTCTTGACCGAGAAGAGGTTGGTGATCGTCAGCAGCAGCGTGATGCCGAGCGCGAAGATCCAGGTCGCGACGCCGGGGAACCACGCATTGAGGATGGTAGCCGCAGCGGTTGCCTCGATCGGGATCACGAGCACCCAGAACCACCAGTACAGCCAGCCGATGGAGAAGCCCGCCCAGTGACCGATCGCGCGATCGGCATAGGTCGAGAACGAACCGCTGTCCGGATGCGCGACGGCCATCTCGCCGAGCATGCGCATCACCAGCACGACCAGGACGCCCGCGATCGCATACGCGAGGATCGAAGCCGGGCCGGCTTCCGCGATTGCGTGGCCGGAGCCGACGAACAAGCCCGCGCCGATGACGCCGGCAATCGACATCATCGTCACGTGCCGCTGCTTCAGACCCGTGCCGAGGCCTGTCTTGCTTCCACTCATGTGTCTCTCTCCAAAAAACGGTTCTGGTATGACCGGGTGTCGCGTGAAGGCGGCGGGGAGTTGTCGTTGTTGAACCCGGCAGCCCGCCGCGCATGCGCGCATACGGGCAGGAAGCCGGGTCGAGCCTGTTCCGGTCGGTGCGCGACGCAGTCTGCGAAGCCGCGGGTGCGATGCGGCGCACGAGGTGCCGGCGCATCGCGTGCGCCCTTTCCGTCGGCTGTCGGTCAGCCGCCTTCGAAGCGAAGGAGTGTAAGCATCAAACGGTTCTTCACTAAGAACCAATTGAAGAATTTCGATGGATCCACTTGTTGCATCGATGCGAACCGATGCAACGCATGATCCGGTTCGGCGTCCGCCTGCGGGCAACCGGATCGGGCAAGTGATGACGGCGCGTGCCCGCTCGGCATCATGGTGAACACGTTCCGTCGAAGCGGATCGCGTGCGGCGCCGGCGCGGCTCAGTTGGCGTCGTCCGGCCCTGCGTCGCGCCATTTGGCCGGCACGATCGCGCGCCATTCGCGCAGAAGCAGGTTTCTCACGGCGTCGGGATGCGCGGCCGACAGGCGCACCAGCACGATCGGCCAGCCCGCATAGTGGTCGGTCAGGTAATACACGTCGGGTTCCGCTTCGATCAGCCACGCGCGCTCGTCGGGGCCGACGCCCTTCACGACGAGCGTATCGCCGTCCTCGCGCAGGCGAGCGAGCATCTTGCCCTTCACCTTGAGTGCGGGCGTGCCGTACGACGCCCCCTCCTCGACGCCGCGCCATGCGAGCGCGATCTGCCGCACTTCGTCGAATGTCACGATGCGCCTCCAGCCGTCGATGATCGAGATCCGGCCACCGTAGCGGAAATCGTAGATCGCGCCTAGCTGGAAGGCGCCGTGCCTCGCAGCGGGCGACGCGCGTCTAGCGGCCGGCCGCGCGCACGGCCATCTGCGCGCGGCCGGTGGTGGCGACGATCGCGAACGCGATCGCATTGGCGGCCGCGCTGGCCAGGATCGGCACGAGATAACCGCCACCCGCGTCGTAGATGAAACCGGCCGCAGCCGGCCCGATCAGCGTGCCGAACGCGATGCTCGTGTACAGCACGCCGATGATCGCGCTCACGTTGCGGCCGCCGAAGTAGTCCATCACGACGGCGGGCAGGACGGCGACCCAGCCGCCGTAGAACACGCCGAACACGAGTGCGAACGTGGCCAGCGTCGCGACGCTGCCGGCGCCGGCCCACGCGACGAGCGCGACGGCCATGCCCGCGAACATCGCGAGCAGCGATGCGCGGCGGCCGAAGCGGTCGGCGAGGCCACCGAGAAAGAAGCGCCCAGCCGTGCTGCCGACGCCGATCGCGCCGAGCAGCAGCACGGCCGTCGACGATGCGACGCCATGATCGAGCGCATACGGCACGAGGTGCACGAACGGCACGAAGACGCCGAACGAGCACACGAGGCACGCCGCGTAGAGGCTCGCGAACGGTCGCGACGTGACGGCCTCGCGCAGCGTCGCGCCGGTGGGCGCCGCTGCGGCAGCCCGCGCGCGATCAGCAGCGTTCACGGAGTCCGGGGCCCCTGCCGTGTGCCCGCCCGCTTCCGGCAAGCCTCCGCCGGCGGCCGGATGCACGGCCTCCCCGTCCGGCAACAGCCCGCGCCCGCGCGGGTCGTTCTCGATCAGCAGCGACATCCCGGCGCCGATCGCGACGGCGAGCGCCGCAAGCGTGAAATAGGCGCCGCGCCAGCCGACGTGCGCGATCAGCGCGGCGGCGAGCGGCGGCATCACGAGCGTGCCGACGCCGATCCCCGCGACCGCGAGCCCCGACGCGAAGCCGCGCCGCCGCACGAACCAGCGCTGCACGGCGCCGACGGCCGGCACATACGCGCAGCCGACGCCGAGGCCGACACCGAGCCCGTACGCGACATAGACCTGCAGCAGCGTATGCGCGGCGCCGGCCGCCGCGAGACCCGCCGCCGTCAGCAACATGCCGGTGACGGCGAGCCGCCGTGAGCCGAAACGATCGGCAAGCGGGCCGCTGACGATGCCGAAGCCGAAATACAGGAAGCCGGCCAGCGAGAACACGAGCGAGATCTGCCCGCGCGATGCGGCGAAATCCCGCTGCAGCGCTTCGACGAACGCGCTGAACGTGTACGCACTGCCGAAGCCGACGAACGTGACGGCGAACGCGGCCGCCACCACATACCAGCCGTAGAAGACGCGCGACGCGCGCGGGCCGCTCATGACGATGGTCCTCTCAGGTTCCGCCGGACGCCGCGCGGCGTCCGGATTGCCTCATGGATATAGTTGAACTATGTTGATCGCATCGACCGCCGCGAAGCAGCCGTGACGAATCCGATCCGATGCGACAACGGTACTCGCGCGCATGCCTTGCCTCAAACGATATTTCGTCGGCCTTTCGCTTTAGAAAAACTCAATGAACCGTTCCCGTCTGCCACCGCTCAACGCGTTGCGCGCGTTCGAGGCAGCGGCCCGCCACCTGTCGGTGAAATCGGCAGCGGAAGAGCTGTCGGTCACGCCCGGCGCGGTGAGCCAGCTGATCCGCACGCTCGAGACCCATCTCGGCGTGCAACTGTTCGAGCGCGTGAACCGCGGCATCCTGCTGACCGCCGCGGGCCGCGACTATCTGCCGCCCGTGCGCAACGCGTTCCGGCAAATCGCCGACGCGTCGCAGCGCGTGTCGGGCGCCGCCGACAGCGGCGTGCTGACGGTGAGCGTCACGCCGTTTTTCGCATCCGCATGGCTCGTGCCGCGCCTCGCGCAGTTCCGCGACGCATGCCCGGACGTCGACCTGCAGATCGTCGCGAGCCATGCGCTCGCCGATTTCTCGCGCGACGGCGTCGACGTCGCGATCCGCCACGGTCTCGGCCGCTACATCGGGCTGTGCAGCGAACGGCTGCTGACCGTGGAGATCGTCGCGCTTGCGGCGCCGGAACTCGTCGCGCGGCTGGGCATGCCGGCCACGCCCGCCGACCTGGCCGGATGGCCGCATCTGCACGACGCCGAACGCAAGGGCTGGCACATCTGGTTCGACGCGCAGCGAATCGCCGATTTCGGCCCGCCGCGCGGCCCCGCGTTCGACGATTCCAGTCTGTTGCTGCAGGCGATCCTCGCCGGCCAGGGCGCCGGCCTGCTGCCGGCGGCGATGGTGCGCGGCGAGCTCGCGAGCGGCCGGCTCGTGCAGCTTGCCGACGTCGCGTGGCTCGACGACTTCGCGTACTACCTCGTCTATCCGCCGCATCATGCGGAGCGCGCGAAAGTCGCCGCGTTCCGTCGGTGGATTCTCGAGGCAGCCCAGGCCGACGGCGCGGCATCGATGACGGGCACGGCGTAGCGTCGCTGCAGCGCGGGGCGGCGGCAACGATCTCGAGCCGATCGGCTAACATGCGGCCCGGGCCGTCGGCCCGCCAGCCACCGGCAACGGACAACGACATCCGCAGAGAGACCATGCCCGCCCTGCTCCGCCGCGCGACACGCATCGCAACCCTGTCGGCCGCGCTGTTCGTCGCGTGCGCCGCCCTGCCGCCCGCGGCGCACGCCTATCGCGCGTCGCCCGGCTACGGCAGCGAAGCCGACCTCGACCGGCACGACACGTACCGCAATCGCGACGGCGACACCGTCCATGCACCGGCGCATTCGAAATCGGGCCGCGTGCCCGAGGGCGCGAGCGCGCGCTGCCGCGACGGCACGTACAGCTTCAGCCGCCATCGGCGCGGCACCTGCTCCGGGCACGGCGGCGTCGCCGGATGGCTGTGAACGCGGGTCGGCCGAATGGCCAGCGCGGTGCCAGCGGCAGCCGGCGCCGAAGTACAATACGCGCTCGCGCCGCCAACCCGCGGCGACACCGCCGCGCCCCGCGCGGCACGCTCCGTACCGAATCACCCGACGCCACGCACGCCGATGCGCTGCGCGGCAGTCTCAACCCTTTCTGAGTTTCACACCCAAATGGCCCAATACGTTTTCACGATGAACCGGGTCGGCAAGATCGTGCCGCCCAAGCGCCAGATCCTGAAGGACATCTCGCTGTCGTTCTTTCCCGGCGCGAAGATCGGCGTGCTCGGCCTGAACGGCTCGGGCAAGTCGACGCTGATCCGCATCATGGCGGGCGTCGACAAGGACATCGAAGGCGAAGCGACGCCGATGCCGAACCTGAACATCGGCTACCTGCCGCAGGAACCGCAGCTCGATCCGACGAAGACGGTGCGCGAAGCCGTCGAGGAAGGCCTCGGCGACCTGTTCCAGGCGAACAAGAAGCTCGAGGAAATCTACGCGGCCTATGCGGAACCGGACGCCGACTTCGACGCGCTCGCGGCCGAGCAGGCGAAATACGAAGCGATCCTCGCGTCGAGCGACGGCGGCAGCCCCGAGCAGCAGCTCGAAGTGGCCGCCGACGCGCTGCGCCTGCCGGCGTGGGACGCGAAGATCGAGCACCTGTCGGGCGGTGAAAAACGCCGCGTCGCGCTGTGCAAGCTGCTGCTCGAGAAGCCGGACATGCTGCTGCTCGACGAACCGACCAACCACCTCGACGCGGAATCGGTCGACTGGCTCGAGCAGTTCCTGGTGCGCTTCCCGGGCACCGTCGTCGCCGTCACGCACGATCGCTATTTCCTCGACAACGCGGCCGAGTGGATTCTCGAACTCGACCGCGGCCACGGCATTCCGTGGAAGGGCAACTACAGCAGCTGGCTCGACCAGAAGGAAGAGCGCCTGAAGCAGGAAGAAGCGTCGGAATCGGCGCGCCAGAAGGCGATCAAGAAGGAACTGGAGTGGGTGCGCCAGAACCCGAAGGGCCGCCAGGCGAAGTCGAAGGCGCGTATCGCGCGCTTCGAGGAGCTGAACAGCCAGGAATACCAGAAGCGCAACGAAACGCAGGAAATCTTCATTCCGGTCGGCGACCGCCTCGGCAATGAAGTGATCGAGTTCAAGAACGTCAGCAAGTCGTTCGGCGACCGCCTGCTGATCGACAACCTGAACTTCAAGATTCCGGCCGGCGCGATCGTCGGCATCATCGGCCCGAACGGCGCCGGCAAGTCGACGCTGTTCAAGATGCTGACCGGCAAGGAACAGCCGGATTCGGGCGAAGTCGTGATGGGCCCGACCGTGAAGCTCGCGTACGTCGACCAGAGCCGCGATGCGCTCGACGGCTCGAAGACGGTGTTCGAGGAAATCTCGGGCGGCGCCGACGTGCTGACGGTCGGCAAGTACGAAACGCCGTCGCGGGCGTACATCGGCCGCTTCAACTTCAAGGGCGGCGACCAGCAGAAGATCGTCGGCAACCTGTCGGGCGGCGAACGCGGCCGCCTGCACCTCGCGAAGACGCTGATCTCCGGCGGCAACGTGCTGCTGCTCGACGAACCGTCGAACGACCTCGACGTCGAAACGCTGCGCGCGCTGGAAGACGCGCTGCTCGAATTCGCCGGCTCGGTGATGGTGATCTCGCACGATCGCTGGTTCCTCGACCGGATCGCGACGCACATCCTCGCGTTCGAAGGCGATTCGCAGGTCACGTTCTTCGACGGCAACTACCAGGAATACGAAGCCGACAAGCGTGCGCGCCTCGGCGAGGAAGCCGCGAAGCCGAAGCGCCTGCGCTACAAGCCGATCAGCCGCTAAGTGGCGCGGCCCGTGCATCCGGCGACGCGGCGACACGACGCCGGGTGCCGAATGCGGCCGCTTCCAGATCGGCAGAACGAAAAAGCGGGCTCATGGCCCGCTTTTTTCATCCGGCGGTCCGGCGCGACGCCTACGCGAGCGCGCCCAGTTCGCGCAAACGCGTCTCGGTCGCGGCCGCGCTCGTGTGATGAATGCCATGCCAGCCGAGTGCCGTCGCGGCCGCGGCATTCTTCGCGTTGTCGTCGATGAACACGAGCTCATGCGGCGCAATGCCCGGCAGGTGCGGATCGATCCGCGCATGCATCTCGCGGTAGATCGCCGGATCGGGTTTCACGAGCTTCACGCGGCCCGACACGACGATGTCCTTGAAACGCCGCAGCACCGGGAAGTTGTCCCACGCATACGGAAAGGTCTGCGCGGACCAGTTGGTCAGCCCGAAGAGCGGCATCCCCTGCGCATCGAGCCGGTCGACGAGCGCGGCGCCTTCGTCGAGCACGCCGCCGATCATCTCGTGCCAGCGCGCGTAGAACGCGCGGATCAGCGTCTCGTGCGCCGGAAACTTCGCGACCAGCTCGCTCGTGCCGTCGTCGATCGTCTGCCCGCCGTCCTGCCGGATCACCCAGTCCATCGCGCACACGTGCGTGAGGAACCAGCGGCGCTCGGCTTCGTCTGGAATCAGTTGCCGGTACAGGTACTCGGGGCTCCAGTCGATCAGCACGCCGCCGAAATCGAACACCACCGCCTTGATCGTCATGCGAACTCCGTGGCAAGCACGTCGGCGAGCGGACGCGGCGTCACCGCATTGCCCGACAGCGTATTGTTTTCCCACACGAAGTGATGATGCGCGACGATCTGCGCGGCCGACAGGTGCGCGCGCTCGTTCGTCGTGTGCAGGTCGGACACGACGGTCGTCCGATAGCCGAGCAGTGCCGCGCGGCGCGCGGCCGAATCGACGCAGAACTCGGTCGCATAACCGCAGATCAGCACCGAACGAATGCCGTGGCCGTCGAGCTGCGCGGCGAGCGGCGTGTCGTGGAACGAATCGCTCACCTGCTTGCGGATGCGCCAGTCGGTGCGACCGACGATCAGTTCCTCATGCAGTTCCCAGCCGGGCGTGCCGGGCACGATGTCGTCGTCCGCATCGCCGTCGTGCTGCACGAAGCACACGGGCGCGTTTGCCGCACGTGCCGCCGCCGTCAGCCGGTTGATGCCCGACACGACGTCGTCGAGCCGGTACGCGGGCCGCGCCCGCTGCACCAGCCCCCGTTGCATGTCGATCACGATCACTGCGGTGTCTGCCATCGATTGCCCTCTCCGTCGTGGTCCGGCCGTCGCGCGGCCAGTATCTGTCGTGTATTGCGCGTCGCGTCAGATCGGCTGCGTGCGCGCGTCGAGCCACGCCTTCGCGTCGCCGCTCACGTGCCGGCCGACGCGCTCGCGCACGGTCGCGTGATACGCGTTCAGCC
Organism: Burkholderia sp. Bp9015; assembly: GCF_003853505.1. Taxonomy (NCBI): domain Bacteria; kingdom Pseudomonadati; phylum Pseudomonadota; class Betaproteobacteria; order Burkholderiales; family Burkholderiaceae; genus Burkholderia; species Burkholderia sp. Bp9015. The sequence continues at coordinate 91,000 of NZ_QTPZ01000024.1, read as the reverse complement.
ACGCGCGTTCTTCTTCATGCAGCATCTCGATCAGCACGCAGCGCGTGTCGATCGGGCACAGCGTCAGCGTCTCGAACGCGAGGAAATCGCCGAATTCGGTCTGCCCGCCCGCGCGATTCACGACCAGGTTTTCGATCCGGATGCCCCATTTGCCGGGCCGGTACACGCCCGGCTCGATCGACGTGATCATCCCCTCTTCCATCGCCGTGTATGGCTCGGCCGGCGCGTAGTGCGAGATGACCTGCGGGCCCTCGTGCACGTTCAGGAAGTAGCCGACGCCGTGACCGGTGCCGTGGCCGTAGTCGAGCCCGGCCGCCCACATCGGCGCGCGCGCGATCGCGTCGAGCATCGGCGAGCGGATGCCGCGCGGGAAGCGTGCGCGCGACAGCGCCATCATCGACTTCAGCACGATCGTGAAATCGCGGCGCTGCAGGTCGCTGACCGTGCCGACCGGCACGACGCGCGTGATGTCGGTGGTGCCGGTCGTGTACTGGCCGCCCGAATCGACGAGCAGCAGGCCGTCGCCGGCGATCGTCGCGTGCGACTCGGGCGTCGCGCGATAGTGCGGCATCGCACCGTTCGCGTTGAAGCCGGCGATCGTCGCGAAGCTCGGTGACACGTAGCCAGGGCGCCGTGCGCGCGCGGCCGTGAGTTGCTCGTCGATCGTCAGCTCGGTGATCGTCTCGCGGTTCACCGCCTGCTCGAACCACGCGAAGAACTCGGCGAGCGCGGCGCCGTCGTGCTCCATCGTCACGCGCACGTGCTCGATCTCGGCGGACGTCTTGCGCGACTTCGCGAACGTCGACGGGTTCACGGCCTCGATCAGCTTCACGCCGGCCGGCACGGCCTCGAGCGTGCCGAACGTCACGCGGCGCGGATCGATCAGCAGCGTCGCGCCGTCGGGCAGCGCCGCGAGCGCCGCGCGCGCGGCGTCGTACGCGCGGACCTCGACGCCGTCCTGCGCGAGCGACGCGGCCAGCGCCGGCGACACCTTGCCGTCGGCGACGAACAGCGTCGCGCGATCGGCCCCGATCATCGCGTGCGCGACGAACACGGGGTTGAAGTTGACGTCGGCGCCGCGCAGGTTGAACAGCCACGCGAGATCGTCGAGCGTCGACACGAAATGCCATTGCGCGCCCTGCGCGTGCATCGCGCGGCGCACTTCGGCGAGCTTGCTCGCGCGCGTCGTGTCGGCCTGCGGCGCCACGTGCTCGAACACCGCGTCTCCCGGCAGCCCCGGGCGCTCCGGCCAGATCGCGTCGAGCAGGTCGAGATCGGTGCGCAGCGCGATGCCGCGCGCGCTCAGCGCGGCCGTCAGCGCGCGTGCCGCCGCGACGCCGAGCACGGCGCCGTCGACGCCGACCGTCGTCCCGGCCGGCACGTTCTGCGCGAGCCAGTCGACGTGCGGCGCGCTCTGCTGCCCGCCCGTCATCTTCATCAGCTGGACGCCCGTGCCGGCGAGTTCGGCCTCGGCCTGCACCCAGTAGCGGCTGTCGACCCACAAGCCCGCGAAATCCGCGGTCACGACCAGCGTGCCGACCGAGCCCGTGAAACCGGACAGCCAGCGTCGCGCCTGCCAGCGCTCGGGCAGGTACTCGGACAGGTGAGGATCGGCGGACGGCACGAGATAGGCGGCCAGGTCCTCGCGGACCATCGCGCCGCGCAGCAGCGCGAGGCGGGCCGGCACCGACGAGACTTCGGGGAGACGGGCATTCATGATTTCACCTGAGAGCGTTCAGCGACGGGCCGACACGGCGACCGTCACGGCTACGGCGAGGAACGCGACACCGGTGCAGACCGGCCATTCGAGCGTTTCGCCGTCGTAAAACAGTCCAGAGAGATTGCCGGCCATGCGCGCGGCGGCGGCGCCTGCGATGCCGACCAGCACCACGATCCACCATGCCGGCCGGCCCGTGCGCCGCATCGGATGCAGCCACCGGCCGAACAGCCCGACGGCCGCTCCCAGGACAAGGATTCCAAACCAGTTCATTCGACGCCTTCTATAAATTCAGATTCGTCCCATAGGCGTGAACGTTGCCAGCGGCTAGCATCGATTCATCCATCGAACCCGAGACCAGCCGGGCGCCGCGAACATTCGAGTGTAGGGGCCGACCCGACGTTATGGCAAGCGCGCACCCGCAGGCGTATTGAAGAAATCCTCATGCGAATCGCTCTCATCGATCCGGAGGCGCATCATGCTGCGCTCCTGAACCGCCTGCTGTTCGCCGGCGGCCATGTGTGCCACGCGTTTCCGTCCAGCGCGGCATTCTTCGAGTGGCTCGCCACCGATACCTGCGACATGCTGATCATCGGCAACTGGGCCGGCGACCAGCCAGCCGAGGAAGTCATTCCGCGGGCGCAGGCGATCCTGCCCGGGCTGCCGGCCATCGCCGTGATGCAGCTGCCGCGCGAAAGCGAAGTCGTGTCGTGCCTGCACGCTGGGGCCGACGACTGCCTCGTGCGCCCGGTGAGCGGCCCCGAGCTGCTCGCACGCGTCAACGCGCTGAGCCGGCGCGCAGGTGTCCGGCGGCCGCCGAATCGCTCGCGCGAAATGTATGGAGAATACGCGTTCGATGCGACCCACAGCCTCGTGCGCTTCGGCGATGCGATCGTCGCGCTCACGCCGAAGGAGTTCCGCTTCGCACAGCTGCTGTTCGCGAACCTGTCGCGGCCCGTGTCGCGCGCCCATATCCTCGAAACGGTGTGGGGCCGCCGCCGCGACATGAAGTCGCGCACGCTCGACACCCATGCGTCCCGGCTGCGCAGCAAGCTGCGGCTGCTTCCGGAGCACGGCTACCGGCTTCTGCCGCTCTACGGCTACGGCTACCAGCTCGACCGCGTGCCGATCGAGCCCCCAAATTCGAGGCCGCGCCACGCCGATGCCCGGTATGCCGCAAGTGAGGAAATCGCTGAAACGCTATAATATGGGGCTAAACGATAGCCCTCGATATGCAACTCCTCACGATCGGAATCAACCACCACACTGCGCCTGTCGCCCTGCGCGAACGCGTGGCGTTTCCGCTCGAGCAAATCAAGCCGGCTCTCGTCACGTTCAAGAACGTGTTCCTCGGCCCCCAGGCGCCGAATGCGCCCGAAGCGGCAATCCTCTCCACCTGCAACCGCACCGAACTCTATTGCGCGACCGACGATCGGGCCGCCCGCGAGGGTGCGATTCGCTGGCTGTCGGAGTACCACCAGATTCCGGTCGACGAACTCGCCCCGCACGTCTATGCGCTGCCGCAATCGGAAGCGGTCCGGCACGCATTCCGCGTCGCGTCGGGTCTCGATTCGATGGTGCTCGGCGAAACGCAGATCCTGGGCCAGATGAAGGATGCGGTGCGCACCGCGACGGAAGCCGGCGCGCTCGGCACCTATCTGAACCAGCTGTTCCAGCGCACGTTCGCCGTCGCGAAGGAAGTGCGCGGCACGACCGAGATCGGCGCGCAGTCGGTGTCGATGGCCGCCGCCGCGGTCCGCCTCGCGCAGCGCATCTTCGAAAAAGTGTCGGATCAGCGCGTGCTGTTCATCGGCGCCGGCGAGATGATCGAGCTGTGCGCGACGCACTTCGCCGCGCAGAGCCCGCGCGAGCTCGTCGTCGCGAACCGCACGGCCGAACGCGGCCAGCGGCTCGCCGAACGTTTCAACGGCCGCGCGATGCCGTTGTCGGACCTGCCGGCCCGCATGCACGAATTCGACATCATCGTGTCGTGCACCGCGTCGACGCTGCCGATCATCGGCCTCGGCGCGGTCGAACGTGCGGTGAAGGCGCGCCGCCACCGGCCGATCTTCATGGTCGACCTCGCGGTGCCGCGCGACATCGAGCCGGAAGTCGGCAAGCTGAAGGACGTGTTCCTCTACACCGTCGACGATCTCGGTGCGATCGTGCGCGAAGGCAACGCATCACGCCAGGCCGCGGTTGCACAAGCCGAGACGATCATCGAAACCCGCGTGCAGAACTTCATGCAGTGGCTCGACACGCGCAGCGTCGTGCCGGTGATCCGTCACATGCATACGCAGGCCGACGCGCTGCGCCGCGCGGAAGTCGAGAAAGCGCAGAAGCTGCTCGCGCGCGGCGACGATCCGGCCGCCGTCCTCGAAGCGCTGTCGCAGGCGCTCACCAACAAGCTGATCCACGGCCCGACGAGCGCGCTCAACCGCGTGAACGGCACCGACCGCGATTCGCTGATCGACCTGATGCGCGGCTTCTACCAGCACGCGCCGCGCTCGAACGACCAGTCCGGCCACTAGCGCCGGCCGGTTGCCCCTGCCGCCGGCCGCGCGCCGGCCTATCCTTTTCGAATACCCCTTTTGTCCGGGAGCGTCGCTCCACACCATGAAGACGAGCATGCAACGCAAGCTCGACCAGCTGTCTATCCGGCTGGCCGAACTGAACGACCTGCTGAGCCGCGAAAACGTCACGGCCGACCTCGACCAGTACCGCAAGCTGACGCGCGAACACGCGGAACTCGGCCCGGTCGTCGAGCAGTACGCGCTGTGGCGCCAGTCGCGCAGCGACGAGACGGCCGCGCAGGAGCTGGTCGCCGATGCATCGATGCGCGATTTCGCCGAAGACGAGATTCGCAGCGCGCGGGAACGCATGGTTCGCCTCGAAGGCGAGTTGCAGAAGATGCTGCTGCCGAAGGACCCCAACGACGACCGCAACATCTTCCTCGAAATCCGCGCGGGCACCGGCGGCGACGAGTCGGCGCTGTTCGCGGGCGACCTGCTGCGCATGTACCTGCGCTTCGCGGAACGCCAGCGCTGGCAGGTCGAGATGATGTCGGAGAGCCCGTCGGATCTCGGCGGCTACAAGGAAGTGATCGTGCGGATCGCCGGCCAGGGTGCCTACTCGCGGCTGAAGTTCGAATCGGGCGGCCATCGCGTGCAGCGCGTGCCGGCGACCGAGACGCAGGGGCGCATCCACACGTCCGCCTGCACGGTCGCGGTGATGCCGGAAGCCGACGAAATCGGCGAGGTCGAGATCAATCCGGCCGACCTGCGGATCGACACGTTCCGCGCGTCGGGTGCGGGCGGCCAGCACATCAACAAGACCGATTCGGCGGTGCGCGTCACGCACATCCCGACCGGGATCGTCGTCGAGTGCCAGGACGACCGCTCGCAGCACAAGAACAAGGATCGTGCGCTGAAGGTGCTCGCCGCGCGCATCAAGGACAAGCAGTATCACGAGCAGCACGCGAAGGAAGCGGCGACGCGCAAGAGCCTGATCGGCTCGGGCGACCGCTCGGAGCGGATCCGCACGTACAACTTCCCGCAGGGCCGGATGACCGATCACCGGATCAACCTCACGCTGTACCGGCTCGAGGCGCTGATGGACGGCGATCTCGACGAACTGATCGGCGCGCTCGTCACCGAACACCAGGCCGAACTGCTCGCGTCGCTCGGCGACACCGACTGAGGTCGCGATGCCCGACACCACCGCCGACGATCTGCTGCGCGCGTCGCCGCTCGACCCGGTCGATGCGCGCGTGCTCCTCGCGTACGCGCTCGGCTGGACCCGCACGCAGCTGATCACGCGCGGCGACGCCCCGCTCGAGCCCGCCGCGATCGCGCGCTACCGGGCGCTCGAAGTGCGCCGCGTCGCGGGCGAGCCGGTCGCGCAGCTCGTCGGGATGCGCGAATTCTTCGGCCGGCCGTTCGATGTGACGCCCGACGTGCTGATCCCGCGCCCCGAAACCGAACTCCTCGTCGAAGCCGCGCTCGACGCGATCGACGGTCGCCCGCATCCGGCCGTGCTCGATCTCGGCACCGGCAGCGGCGCGATCGCCGTGTCGATCGCCGCCGAACGGCCCGACGCACGCGTGTGGGCGCTCGACCGCTCATCGGCCGCGCTCGACGTCGCCCGGCGCAACGCGCACAAGCTGCTCGACGCGCGCCGCCCCGGCGGCCCGCTGCACTGGCTGCAGAGCGACTGGTACGCCGCGCTCGAGCCGACGCTCGCGTTCGACACGATCGTCAGCAATCCGCCGTACATCGCGCAGCACGATCCGCACCTCGCGCAGGGCGACCTGCGGTTCGAGCCGCGCGGCGCGCTCACCGACGATGCCGACGGCCTCAGCGCGATCCGCACGATCGTCGCAGGCGCCGGCGCGTACCTGAAACCGGGCGGCACGCTCTGGATCGAGCACGGCTACGACCAGGCCGAAGCCGTGCGTGCCTTGCTCGTGTCACGCGGCTTCGTCGCGGTCGAATCGCTCGCCGATGTCGCCGCGATCGAACGCACCACGGGCGGCCGCCGGCCCGTCTGACGGCCGGCCCGCCCGGTTGAAATCCGCTATCATTTCGTTCTAACGCCCCGCCAACGCAAGGTCAGTCATGGACACCCAACAACGTATCAAGCAAATCGTCGACGAAAACCAGGTCGTGCTCTTCATGAAAGGCAACGCGCAATTCCCGATGTGCGGCTTTTCGGGCCGCGCCGTGCAGGTGCTGAAAGCCTGCGGCGTCGACCAGTTCAAGACGGTCAACGTGCTCGAGGACGACGAGATCCGCCAGGGCATCAAGGAATTCTCGAACTGGCCGACCATCCCGCAGCTGTACGTGAAGGGCGAATTCATCGGCGGCTCGGACATCATGATGGAGATGTACCAGTCGGGCGAACTGCAGCAACTGTTCGCCGCCGCGTAACGCCCCGTTCCCGATGGCATCTCCCAGCGCGCCGCCACGCCGGCTGATCGTCGCGATCACCGGCGCCACCGGCGCGGTCTACGGCGTGCGGCTGCTCGAATTGCTGCGCGCCGCCGGCGGCGTCGAAACGCATCTGCTGGTTTCGAACGCCGGCTGGCTCAATATCCAGCATGAATTGCAGCTGTCGAAGGCCGAAGTCGAAGGCCGGGCGGATGTCGTGCATTCGGTACGCGATGTCGGCGCGACGATCGCGTCCGGTTCGTTCGCAACCGACGGGATGGTGATCGCCCCCTGCTCGATGAAGACGCTCGCGAGCGTCGCGCACGGCCTGTCGGACAACCTGATCACGCGCGCGGCCGACGTCACGCTGAAGGAACGCCGCCGTCTCGTGCTGATGGTGCGCGAAACGCCGTTCAACCTCGCGCATCTGCGCAACATGACCGCCGTGACCGAAATGGGCGGCATCGTGTTTCCGCCGCTGCCCGCGTTCTACGCGATGCCGAAGACGATCGAGGAACTCGTCGACCAGACCGTCACGCGCGTGCTCGACCTGTTCGCGCTCAGCGCACCGATGACGACGCCGTGGGCCGGCATCCGGCCCGCACGGTAAGCCGCTCGACGCGGCGCTTCGGCGCCGTTCTCCACGCATCTTCGTCGATTCGGCCGCCTTCCGGTTCGATCCAGCCACGCCCCGCCTCCCCGCGCCGGCTCCCGCGCACCTGAATCGGCCGAATTATCAACCATTGCGATTCAATCAAATTCCGGCAAGCCGATTTATCAATGTCCGGTGCGCGCCTATAGTCACAGGCAACCCACTATTGCAGGCTCCCCACCATGAACCGCTTGCCTTCGCTTTACCTGTCACACGGTGCCCCGACGCTGCCGATCGACCCGACGCTGCCGTCCGGCGCATTCACGCACCTCGGCGCCGAATTGCCGCGCCCCCGCGCGGTGCTGATGCTGTCCGCGCACTGGGGCACGCAGCAGCCGGTCGCGAGCGTGGCCGCGCACCCGGAAACGATCCATGACTTCTACGGCTTCCCGCGCGCACTGTACGAGATCCGCTACCCGGCACCGGGCGCGCCCGAGGTCGCCGAGCGGGCGGCCGCGCTGCTGAACGCGGCCGGCATCGCGACAGCGACGACCGAGCACGGTCTCGACCACGGCGCGTGGGTGCCGATGCTGCTGATGTTCCCGGAGGCCGACGTACCCGTCGCGCAGCTGTCGATCCAGCCGCGTGCGGACGCGGCCCATCACTTCGCGCTCGGCCGCGCGCTGCGGCCGCTGCGCGACGAAGGCGTGATGGTGATCGGCTCGGGCCAGATCACGCACAACCTGCGCGCGGCCGATTTCAGCGCGGCGCCCGAGGATGCGGACCCGCGCGTCGCGGAATTCATCGACTGGTTCGAGGCGAAGCTGGCCGCGCGCGACGTCGACGCGCTGCTCGACTATCGCCGGCAGGCGCCGCACGCAGCGCTGATGCATCCGACCGACGAGCACCTGCTGCCGGTGTTCACCGCGCTCGGCGCAGCCGACGACGACTACCAGCTCGGCATCCAGTCGCTCGGCACGTATCAACGCGTGCTCGCGATGACGAACTACGTGTTCGCAAGCGCGGCCGCCTGAATCGCGCGACACGGCGACACAAGCGCCGAGCACAAATAAAAAGCCCGCCCGAGCATCGCTCGGACGGGCTTTTTTGCGCTTTCCGCCACCGCCGATTCCGGTGGCAGGTCAGGCGTCAGGCACCGACCCCTTCAAGGATCTCGTCGTGCGACTCGCGCTCGTCGAGATACTGGGTCCGGTAACCGGTGTTCACGCCCCAGAAGTAGAACACCAGCGAGATTGCCGCGACGATCAGCATGTCCCAGCCGTACGGCAGCACGCCGTAACCGCCGAACTCCTTGCTGCCGACCAGCGACAGCACGGCCATCGTCGGCAGGTACGCGACCAGCCACCATGCGGCCTTCAGGTCGGCGCCCCAGCCGGTCCAGCCCGACTTCGCCTGGAAGTAGAAATACACCGGCAGCGCGACGATCATCAGCAGGATGATTTCGCCCGTCAGCGGCCACTTCGCCCAGTACAGGATCAGCGACGCGCAGACGAACGCGAACGGTGCGATCAGCTTCATCAGCGGGATCGACAGCGGACGCTCGATGTCGGTCGCCGCGCGGCGCAGCGCCATCAGGCTGATCGGGCCGGTCAGGTACGAGATCACCGTTGCGACCGAGATCACTGCCGCGAGCGAGCTCCAGCCGCGGAAGAAGAACAGGAAGATGAACGACACGAGCAGGTTGAACCACATCGCCTGGCGCGGCACACCGTAGATCGGGTGCACGTTGCCGAACATCTTCGGCATCGTGTTGTTGCGCTCCATCGCGTAGATCATGCGGGTGGTCGTCGCCATGTAGGTCGTACCGGTGCCGCTCGGGCTGATGAACGCGTCGACGTACAGCAGGATCGCGAGCCAGTTCAGGTTCAGCGCGATCGCGAGTTCGGCGAACGGCGACGAGAAGTTGAACTGCGACCAGCCCTTCGCGACGTCGGCCGGATTCACCGAACCGATGTACGCCATCTGCAGCAGCACGTAGATCACGAGTGCGATCAGGATCGACGTGATCACCGCGAACGGCACGCTGCGCGACGGATTGCGCGCTTCGCCGGCCAGGTTCACCGGGCTCTGGAAGCCGTTGAACGCGAACACGATACCGCTCGTCGCGACCGCGGTCAGCACGGCCGACCAGCCGTACGGCGCGAAGCTTGCATTCGATGCAGTGCCGAGGTTTTCCGAGTGGAAGCTCGACAGCATCAGGCCGAGGATCGTGAGGCCGGGGATCAGGAACTTGAAGATCGTGATCGCGGTGTTCGCACGTGCGAAGGCCTTGACGCCCCAGTAGTTCAGCATGAAGTAGATGACGACCAGCACGGCCGACAGCAGCAGGCCGGGTGTCGTCAGCTCGCCGTTCACGAACAGCGCATGCGCCCACGGATACTGCCACGTGCTCATGTACTGGATCGACGCTTCCGCCTCGATCGGGATCACCGATACGATCGCGATCCAGTTCGCCCACGCGCTGATGAAGCCCACCAGCGAACCGTGCGAGTAGCGCGCGTAGCGCACCATGCCGCCCGACTCGGGGAACATCGCACCGAGTTCAGCGTACGTCAGCGCAATCGCGAGAATTACGACCGCGCCGATGATCCATGCGCAAATCGCCGCCGGACCGGCAATCTTCGCAGCCTTCCAGGCGCCGAACAGCCAGCCCGAACCGATAATCGAACCCAGCCCCGTCAGCATCAGTGCAAACGGGCCGATGTTCCGTTGAATAGAACTCTTCACATCCTCTCCTATGTCTCAAAAAGCATGGTCGGCCCGCGGTCCGGGATCGGCTCGGACAGCAGCGCGCATGCAATTTTGGGGGGAAGGATCACCCGATCGGGGCAACCCGTCCACGCGGCGCGTAGTTTAACGGTTGCACCTCCAAGTTGGCGCCAAAATCGTTCGGCCCCTACAAAAAAGTCGCATCGTTTGCAAGGTTTGTAAACCTTAACTCCGCAATAACCCTGAGTGCATGGAAATCCGGTTGACCGCGCGACCGATTACCCGTATAAACAACGTTGCAGGATTTCAAGCGGCGAGTGAATTGGTTCTTTCGTAGTTCGCCCATCAACGGTACTCCGGTTGGTCCCATTACCCCCTTCCTTGATTTTCCGCACCCCATGGGCCTCGGCCCCGTTTTATCTTTTTAGGAACAAGTAACATGGCAACCGGTACCGTCAAGTGGTTCAATGACGCAAAGGGCTTCGGCTTCATCACCCCGGAAGGCGGCGGCGACGATCTGTTCGCGCACTTCTCGGAAATCCGCGTCGAAGGCTTCAAGACGCTGCAAGAAAACCAGAAGGTTGAATTCGAAGTGAAGACGGGCCCGAAGGGTCTGCAAGCTGCGAACATCCGTCCGGTCTAAGTTCGGCGCGATAATTCGTGTAAAAAAGCCCCGCTTCGGCGGGGCTTTTTGTTTTCCGGCGCGGGCGGCCATGCGGCCGCCACGATCGAGAATGGCCTCCGGTCAGCCGAACAGCCGCTGCGCGTGAATGCCGAGCCCGGTCGCGACGCTCGCGAGGCGATCGCCGAACACCGGCTGCGCGTCCGGGAATGCGCCGGCGAGCGCACCCGACAGGAACGCGAGCCCGGTCGAGCCGCCGGTGAAATACAGCGCGCCGACGTCGCGCGGCGCGACGCCCGCCAGCCGCACCGTTTCGCGCGCGGCATCGACGATGCGCGCCGTGTCGTCGACGCTCGCGTCGACCAGGCGTTCGGCGTCGAACGCGATCTGCAGATCCTCTTCCACGTCGTTCAGGTCGATCATCGTCTCCCCGCCCGCCGCCACACCGATCTTCGCTTCTTCCGCGCGCGCCATCAGTGCATGCCCGAGCCGCTGCTCGACCACGCGCGTGAGCCGGTCGTACTGCCGCACGTCCTGGTACAGGTGCTTCATCAGCTTCAGCTCGCCCAGCCGCTTCGGCGTGTAGACCGTGTTGATGAGGTGCCAGGTCGCGAGGTCGAAGTAGATCCGGTTCGGCAGCTCGCGTCCCTCGGGATCGAGCGCGCGGTAGCCGAACGCCGGCAGGATCGCCGCCAGCTCGACGCGCCGGTCGTAATCGGTGCCCGCGACGTGCACGCCGTGGTGCGCGAGCACGTCGTCCTTGCGCTCGAGGCGCGCCATCCGCTCCGGCCCGACGCGCACCAGCGAGAAGTCCGACGTACCGCCGCCGATGTCGGCGACCAGCACGAGCCGCTCGGCCTGCTGGCGCGACTCGTAGTCGAACGCGGCCGCGATCGGTTCGTACTGGAAATGCACGTCCGCGAACCCGACCGACTGCGCGGCCGCTTCGAGCTGGTCCTGCGCGAGACGGTCGGCGCGCGGATCGTCGTCGACGAAGAACACCGGCCGGCCGAGCACCGCGCGGCCGATCGGCGCGCCGGCGCGCGCTTCGGCCTTGCGTTTCAGGTGCGTCAGGAAGCGCGCGATGATCTCCGTGTACGCCATCGCGCTGCCGTCGCCGAGATCGGTCGTGGTTTCCGCGAGCGGCGAGCCGAGGATGCTCTTCATCGAGCGCATCAGGCGGCCGTCGAAACCGTCGATATAGGACGCGAGCGCCGCCCGGCCGTATTCGACCGTCTGCTCGTCGTTGTTGAAGAAGATCGCGGTGGGCAGCGTCAGGTGGTCGCCCTCGACGGGCGCGAGGCGCATGGCATCGCCGTCGGGCAGGGCCACGGCGGAATTGGACGTGCCGAAATCGATCGCGCAGTAAGTCATGGGAAGGTGCCGCAGCATGGCCGGCGCGAAAACGGAAAGGACGGGCTTTTTAACATGAAGCCCGCCGGATCACAACCGGGGGCGGCCGCCGGCGCGGTGCAACCGGCCCGGGGCGGAGATCAGGCGCGCCTGCGGCATGCCGGCGACAGGGGCGGACGGGGTGCCCGAGGCGCCCCGCCGCCCGCTTGCAGCGCACCGGCGACAGGTTCGGACAGAGTGCTCGACGCGCCCCGGCACCCGCTTGCGGCACACCGGCGACAGGTGCAGACGGGGTGCCCGACGCGCCCCGCTGCCCGCCTGCAGCGCACCGGCAACCGGTGCGGACAAGGTGCTCGACGCACGCCTGGCCGCTTGCACCATCAGGCCGCGGCGTCGAAACCCTTCTTCCATGCGCCCGCATACACGACCTCGCCGATCGCATGGCGCGTGCGCGGCGCCTTTTCGCGTTCGCGCAATACCGGGTCGAGCTTGTCGACGTTGCCGTAGTGGCCGAGCGAGATGATCGCCGGAATCGCGACGTCGGCCGGAATCTCGAACGCATCGCGGAACGCCTTCGCATCGAAGCCGCTCATCTGGTGCGCGGCGAGACCCAGCGCGTGCGCCTGCAGCACCAGCGACATCGCGGCCGCGCCCGCATCGTACAGCGCGGTCGGCGCCGGCTCGCCCTTCGGCGTGAGCGTATGCGCGGTCACGGCGATCAGCACCGGCGCCGGCGCGTTCCAGCCCTGGTTGAACGGCACCAGCGTCGCGAATGCGTGCTTGAACGCCGCTTCGTCCTGCGTGCGATCGAACACGATGAAGCGCCACGGTTGCGCGTTGTAGGCGGACGGCGCCCAGCGCGCCGCTTCGAGCACCGCGTGCAGATCGGCGGCGCTGATCGGCTCGTCCGAATACGCGCGCGGGCTCCAGCGGCCGGCGATCAGGTCGTGAATCGAAACAGTGGTGGGAGCAGGTTTGACGGACATGCGGTTCCTCGCTGACATCGATGAAGGGCGCGAACGCCCGGCGAACCGCAAGCATAACCGCTTGAGCCGTCGCGCGCCCGGTCATCCCGCGCAATGCAAATCACCGATCCTGCATTGACCGGCCGCACCCGCGCACGGGTCGGCCGGCGCACCGAGCTCAGGCGGCCTGCGCGGCCGCGCGGGACGGGCCGCGATTGATCCGCAGCACGATCAGCGCACCGACGATGCAGAGCGCGCCCGAGATCATCGACGCGATCGTATAGGTGCCGAGGCTCGCGCGCAGCAGCCCCGCGCCGAGCGCCGCGAACGCCGCGCCCAGTTGGTGGCCGGCGACGATCCAGCCGAACACGACCGGCGCCGCGGCCTTGCCGAACACGTCGGTGGCCAGCCGCACGGTCGGCGGCACGGTCGCGATCCAGTCGAGCCCGTAGAACATCGCGAACAGCGGCAGACCGAAGAAGTCGATGCCGAACGCATGCGGCAGGTAGATCAACGACAGCCCGCGCAGCCCGTAGTACCAGAACAGCAGCACGCGGTTGTCGTAGCGGTCGGACAGCCAGCCCGACAGCGTCGTGCCGAACAGGTCGAACACGCCCATCGCGGCGAGCAGCGAGGCGCCCTGCACTTCGGACATCCCGTAGTCGCTGCACATCGCGATCAGGTGCGTGCCGACGTAGCCGTTGGTGCTCGCGCCGCAGATGAAGAAGCTGAAGAACAGCAGCCAGAAGTCGCGCGAGCGGCTCGCGGTCAGCAGCGTGCGGAACGCGACCGCGAGCGGGTTCTCCTTCGTCGCGTCGGGCGCCGCCGGCGCGTCGGCCGGCTCTCCGTACGGGCGCAGCTGCACGTCGGCCGGTCGCTCGGGCAGCAGGAACGCGACCAGCGGAATCACGATCGCGGCCGCCACCGCGACGACCAGCACGACCGGCCGCCAGCCGTGGCGCTGCGCGATCGCCGCGAGCATCGGCAGGAACACGAGCTGGCCGGTGGCCGTGCTCGCGGTCAGGATGCCCATCACGAGCCCGCGCCGCGCATGGAACCAGCGTGTGACGAAAGTCGCGGACAGCGTCAGCGCGACGACGCCGGTCGAGCAGCCGACCATCAGCCCCCAGATCACGACCATCTGCCAGCTCTGCGTCATCATCGACGACAGCGCGACGCCCGCGCCCATCGTCACCAGCGCGGTCAGGATCGTCGGCCGCAGCCCGAAACGCTGCATCGCCGCGGCCGCGAACGGGCCCGTCAGGCCGTACAGCGCGATGTTCACCGAAATCGCCAGCGAAATCGCCGCGCGGCTCCAGCCGAGTTCGCGCTCGAGCGGCACCATCAGCACGCTCGGCGTCGCGCGCGTGCCGGCCGCCGCCAGCAGGATCAGGAAAACCACCGCCGCCGCGAGCCATCCGTAGTGGAAGCGCCCGCCGATTCGTGTCACTGCCCAGTTCATGTTGTCGCTCTCCAGTTGGCTGGCCCGCGCTCGCGCGCCAGCCCCGCCTCACCTCCGGGCCACCTCCGCCGCACGCTGCATCGGCTGACCCGGGCCGATACGTGGCATTTGTCTGTCGATCCGGTCGGCATTGTTACCGATCGGTCACAAGTGTGTTGCGATCGTAGTTACCAGTCGGTAACATGTCAAGCAATTCACCACGCAGTCGAGGGTCATCATGTCGGGCATCGAGGCCGCCAACAAGCCGCCGGCACGCCGCACGCGCCGGCCGATCGCCGCGGCCGCCGCGCAGGAACACCTGCTGCGCGCCGCGGAGGAGCTGTTTTACAAGGAAGGGGTGCGCGCGGTCGGCGTCGAGGCGGTCGTGGAGCGCGCGGGCGTCAACAAGATGAGCCTGTACCGCCAGTTCTCGTCGAAGGACGAGCTGATCCTCGCGTATCTGGAACGGATGGATGCGTGCTTCTTCGAGCGTCTCGATTCGAGCGTCGCGAAGCATCCGGGCCAGCCGAAGGCGCAATTGATCCAGTATTTCGTCGATCTGGCCGAACGCGCGACGCAGAAGGACTATCGCGGCTGTCCGTTCGTCAACGTCGCGGCCGAATTCCCGGATACGTCGCATCCGGCGCGCGAGCGCGTCGCGCAGAACAAGGAACAGCTGATGAAGCGGCTCCTCGAGTTGTGCGAAGGCGCGGGCGCCCGGCAGCCGAAAGCGCTCGCCGACGCGCTCGCGCTCATCGTCGAAGGCATCTACGCGGCCAGCCAGACCTACCGGCACGGCGAAACGCCGATCGGCACCGCGCCCGCGCTGGCCACGCAGCTGATCGACGCCGCCTGCGCGTGACGGGCGGCGCACGCGCCGACCCGGCGTGCCCGCTCCGGCTACAATGCGGCCCTCGCTGCCGCTTCGCCCGACCGCCTCCGCCATGACCGATACCCGCCCCGACTCCCACGACGACATTCTCGCCGCCACGCGGCACTGGCTCGCGCGCGCGGTGATCGGGCTCAATCTGTGCCCGTTCGCGAAGAGTGTCTATGTGAAGGAACAGGTACGCTATGCGATCAGCGAAGCGACGACGCTCGAGGATGCGCTCGCCGATCTCGAAACCGAGCTGCGCGCGCTCGAAGCGGCGGATCCGCAGCAGGTCGACACGACGCTCGTGATCTATCCGCGCGCGTTCGCGGATTTCGTCGACTACAACGATGCGCTGTTCTTCGCCGAGCGGCTCGTGCGGCAACTGCGACTCGACGGCGTGCTGCAGATCGCGAGCTTCCATCCCGAGTACCGGTTCGAAGGCAGCGAAGCCGACGACATCGAGAACTACACGAACCGCGCGCCGTATCCGATCCTGCACCTGCTGCGCGAGGACAGCATCGCGCGCGCGGTCGATGCGTTCCCGGACGCATCCGCGATCTACGAGAAAAACCAGGAAACGCTGCGCCGCCTCGGCCACGACGGCTGGCGTGAATGGATGCGCCGGCCGGGCGACGACGTCTGACGCGTCGCGCGGCGGGTGGCTGGCGCGCGGCGGACGGGGGCCGGGCGTCGGTCCGCCTTGGTCCGCCTTGGTCCGCCTTGGTCCGCCTCGGTCGCCTCGATCCGCCTCAGTCCGCGGACTGCTCGACGGCCTCGCCGGCCGCCGCCGCGGGTGCCGGCGCGAAGAAGCGCTCGTTCAGTTCGGCGAGCCCGAACATGCCGAGGATCTCGTTCAGCCGCTCGCCGGGCTTGCGGCGCGGCAAGTTCTTGTACTGCGCGATGATCAGCTCGTTCTTCATCGAATGCTCCCAGCCGACCAGCTCGGTCACGCTCACCTGGTAGCCGTGCGCCTCGACCTGCAGGCAGCGCAGCACGTTGGTGATCTGGCTGCCGAATTCGCGCGTATGCAGCGGATGCCGCCACACTTCCGTCAGCGCGTTCGCGAGCGACTTGCCCTTGTTCTTGCGCAGCACGCCCGCGACCTCCGCCTGGCAGCACGGCACCAGCACGATGTGCTGCGCGCGCTTCGCGAGCGCGAACCGGATCGCGTCGTCGGTCGCCGTGTCGCATGCATGCAGCGCGGTGACGACGTCGACCGTTTCGGGCAGCTTCGGCGACGTGATCGAATCGGCGACCGACAGGTTCAGGAACGACATCCCGCCGAATCCGAGCCGCGCGGCGAGTTCGGTGGAGCGCGTGACGAGTTCCTCGCGCGTCTCGATCCCGTACACGTGCGACGCGAATGCCGGCGTGCCGTGCCCCGGCTGCTGCTTGAAGAACAGGTCGTACAGGATGAAGCCGAGATACGACTTGCCGGCGCCGTGATCGACGAGCGTCACGCCGCCCTTGTCGGCCTGCACGCTCGCGAGCAGCGGCTCGATGAACTGGAACAGGTGATAGACCTGCTTCAGCTTGCGGCGGCTGTCCTGGTTCAGCTTGCCGTCGCGGGTCAGGATGTGCAGTTCCTTCAGCAGCTCGACGGACTGCTCCGGACGGATTTCGTAGGTCTTGTTCGACATCGTGAAACGGCGCCGGGCCACGGTCGGTCGACCACGGCCCGGCGGCGGGAATTCGTGAGGAATGGCGACAGTTTACCGAAAATACGCGATCAGGCTCGCGCGCCGAGCCGCCAGAGCGACGTGACCTCGGCGCGGCGCGCGGCGTGCAGGGGATCGTCCGCGTCGGCCGACTTCGGGTGTGCGGGGCGGATGTCTTCGCGGCCGAGCACGACGAGGCCGGCTTCGTCGATCCATTGCAGCAGCGTGTCGCGCGGGCGCAGGCCGAGATGCTCGGCAAAATCGGACAGGATCAGCCAGCCCTCGCCGCCCGGTTCGAGATGGTCGGCAAGCCCCGCGAGGAAACCGCGCAGCATGCGGCTGTCGGGATCGTAGACCGCGTATTCGATCGGCGCGCTCGGACGGGCCGGCACCCACGGCGGGTTGCAGACGACGAGCGGCGCGCGGCCGGCCGGAAACAGGTCGGCTTCGACGACGTCGACGCGCCCGGCATGACCGAGCCGCGCGACGTTCTCGCGGGCGCATGCGAGCGCGCGCGGATCCTGGTCGGTCGCGACGATGCGCTCGACGCCGCGCGACGCGAGCACGGCCGCGAGCACGCCGGTGCCCGTGCCGATATCGAACGCGAGCGAGGTCGCGGGCAGCGGCGTGCGCGCGACGAGTTCGACGTATTCGCCGCGCACCGGCGAGAACACGCCGTAATGCGGATGGATCGGCGCGCCGCCGAGCGCCGGGATCGGCACGCCCTTCTTGCGCCATTCGTGCGCGCCGACGAGGCCGAGCAGTTCGCGCAGCGACACGACCGACGGCGCGCCGCCCGGGCCGTATGCTTCCTCGCATGCGGCGCGCACGTCGGGCGCGCGGCGCAGCGGGATCGTGTAGTCGGCGTCGAGCGGGATCAGCAGCATCCCGAGCGTGCGGGCGCGCTGCGATTGCGCGAGCCGGTGCAGGTTGAACGCGTCGACGCCGACCGCGGCCTTCGCCTTCTTCGGCTTGCGTTCGACGCGGCGCGCCATCGCCTGCACGAGCTGGCGTGCATTCTGGAAATCGCCCTGCCAGACGAGTGCGGTGCCCTCGCACGCGAGGCGGTACGCCGCGTCGGCGGTGACGCGGTCGTCGGCGGGCACGGCGCGCTTCGGCGGCTGCACGCCGGCTTCGGAGCGCCAGCGCACGGCATGTTCGGCGCCGTCGGCGTCGGTCCAGTGGAAAACGGGGAAATCGGTCACGCGAGCTCGGCTACGGTTGGCTTCAGACAGGCGGCGCTACCGGACTACCGGAGTGCGCCGCGCGGACCACACCATACCGCGCTTTGCCCGCGCGGCAAAGCGCGGGCGACCGCCCTGGCCGCCACCCGCGCGATGCTCGCGGCGCGTCAGCTCTGGTCGTCCAGCGCCGCGTCCGGCGCGTTCTGCTTCACCGACGCGATGCCGTTCTCGCGGCCGGCTTCAGCCTTGTACAGCTCGCTCGTGCCGATGATCTCGTGATTGCCGGCCTTCAGGTTGAACATGAACTGGCCGTTGCTCGCGGTCTTGCGCTCGTAGCGCGCGTCGTCCGGTGCGTTCTTGCGCACGGACGCGACGCCGTTTTCCGCCGACGCCTTCGTCTTGTACAGCTCGCTGCGCAGAATGATCTCGCCGTTGGCGGCCTTCAGGTGGAACAGGAACTGCCCGTCGTTCGCTTTCTTGATGACGAATTTCGCTGCCATGGTGCCCTCTCGAAAAAGTCGTCCGGCCCTCCGGACCGAGGCAGTCTAAACGCGATTGCAGCGCAAAACGTAAGGCGCACGAAACACGATCGTCAGGAATCGTCAGACGGCGCTGCAATCGCGCCGCTTCGTCCGGCCGGGCATCCCGGGCGTCGCGCAGGCATCGCTCTAGCCGCCCCAACCCGGCGTCGCCGGCATGCGCAACGTGCCCGCATCGCTGAAACGCACGGTGCCGAGCACGCCGCCGGCGAGCCGGCCGCGCAGCGCGTACGGCAACTCGCCGCTGGCCGCCGCGCCCGGCAGGTTCCACGCCTGCCGCGCGGCGGCGAACGCCGACACCGAAACGGGCACGTCGATCACGGCTTCGCCGAAGCGCGGCACGACGCCCGAGCGATCGCTGACCCCGCTCGCGAACGGCGTGCCGTTCAGGTCGAGCGCGACCGAAATGCCGTCGTATTCGATCGGCGTGTCATTCGGGTTCTGCACGCGCAGCTTCAGGCTGAAGCGCATCTCGAGGCCCTGTCCGGCCAGCGGGTCGAGCCCGGCGACGGTCACGCTCACGGGCTCGCGCGTCAGGCCCGCGCACCCGCCGAGCGCGAAGACGGCGGCGAACAGCAGCAGCATGGCGCGCAGCGGCGCGATACGGAACAGGGCTCGTGGCATGGGCTGGCCTCCTTGCGGCAATCGATCGGCGGGTCGTCGCCGCATTGTACCGAGCGCGCTGCGCCACGCCCTGATTCGTAGTTTTCGCGCATCGGCGAGATCGTTAATAGATTAAAACTACGGAAACGAACGGCTAAACAGAAAGCGAATTAATGCCTCCCAGCATTCAATGGCGCGCGAAAAATTCAAGAGAAGCACTTTCTAATTTTTTCGTTTCCTTTACCCAAAACCATCAAGTATATTTACGCATCCTTCGAGCAGGCCGACAAACCTTCAAGCCGTATGACGGCGATTTTACGGAACGGCGACACGCCGTCCTTCCGTCCTGCGGCCTGGTACGGCCAGCCCCGTGGGTCGTCGGTTCAAAGGGAATGCACGCCCGCATAAGGGCGGGCGGCCCCGTGTCGTGCGCGCGAAATCAATTCAGTACAACCCGCGCCCGGCCATTTTGAACCGGCCAGTTAACCGACATCCGGAAACACAGAGGGGGCAGTAAACCATGATTACCTTCACGTAGTCGGCCGGCCGTCTTTTCGAATAATCCGTCATTGGCATTTCTCGTCGCTGTTGATTAACGGCGAGGGATTTCTTTTGCCGGCGTTTTCGCAGCACTGAACGATTCTTTCAACAATCGAGGTTTCAGTCATGTCGATCAACATTCACAAGATGCGTTACCTGCCGCTGGTTGCCGCACTCGCGCTCGCCGGGTGCGGCGGCGACGACAGCGGCGTCGGCTCGGCTTCCGCACTCAGCTCCGCCGGCGCGCCGCACTCGAGCTCGTCGCCCGCCGCCAACACGCCGCCGTCAGCCTCCAACGTCGACAAGAGCGTGTCGCCCGTCGAGCTGCCGGACACCGTGGTACCGGTCAACTACCGGCTGTGGTTCCGCCCGAACGATGCGCTGAACGCGTTCGACGGGCGCGCCGACGTCGAGATCAAGGTGCTGAAGCCGGTCAACAACATCGTGATCGCCGGCCACCGGATCAAGTTCACGAACGGCCGCATCACGCTGCAGCCGGGCAACATCCAGCTGATCGCGACGCCGCAGGACAAGGGCGACTTCTACCAGCTGCGCCCCGTTGCCGGCACGATCGCGCCGGGCAACTATTCGCTGCACATGGAATGGTCCGGCATCATCAACTTCAAGTCGTACGACGATCCGGCCACGCAGACGGGCGGCAGCTGCGGCGACGACCCGTATCCGGGCTGCTCGGCCGCCGAAGGCGTGTTCCGCGTCGACCTGAAGGGCACCGACGGCAAGACGAGCGGCGCGATCCTCACGCAGGGCGAAACCAACCTGTCGCGCCAGTGGTTCCCGGGTTGGGACGAGCCGGCCTTCCGGCCGACCTATGAAGTGACGGCCGAAGTGCCGCAGAACTGGCGCGTCGTGTCGAACGCGGCCGAGAAGCCGTCGACCAACGTCGGCGGCGGCTACAAGCTCGTGCAGTTCGAGAAGACGCCGCCGATGCCGTCGTACCTGCTGTTCTTCGGCGGTGGCCTGTTCGATACCTACGAGGACGACTTCTCGAGCCCGCTGCCGGGCGGCAAGGGCGGCCTGCACCTGCGCGTGTTCACGCCGCCGGGCATGAGCGACTGGGCCAAGCCGGCGATGGACCGCACCAAGCAGGCGCTCGATTTCTATTACCGCTACACGGGTATCCCGCTGCCGCTGACGAAGTTCGATACGGTCGCCGCGAACGACGCGTTCAAGGAGCAGAAGGACCTGAACTTCGGCGGGATGGAGAACTGGGGGTCGATCCTCGAGTTCGCCGACGACATCCTGCCGCAACCGGGCCAGCCGATGTCGCGCTACGGTAACGAGGTGCTGACGCACGAAGTCGCGCACCAGTGGTTCGGCGATCTCGTCACGGCCGACTGGTGGGACAACGTCTGGCTCAACGAGTCGTTCGCGACGTTCTTCGAGACGAAGACGACGATCCAGTTCTTCCCCGACGAGTTCAGCTGGCTCGACCAGGTGAAGAACAAGTATCGCGTGATCAATCGCGACATCGGCCCGAACGCGTTCCCGGTCGCGCCGAACTTCAACGACTGGGCATCGAACGACTTCGTGCTGAGCGCGAGCGCGTTCACGTACGACAAGGGCGGCCATGTGCTGAAGACGCTCGAGAACTATCTCGGCGAGCAGACATTGCGCCGCGGCCTGCAGCAGTACCTGGTCGACTACTCGTTCGGCAACGGCACGCCGAAGCGCCTGTGGGATGCGCTGTCGAAGGAAAGCGGCCAGGCGGTCGGCCCGATCGGCGACAGCTACGTGCGCCAGACGGGCGTGCCGCTGATCTCGCTCGACACGCAGTGCGACATGACGAAGAACCAGACGGTCGTCACGCTGAAACAGCAGCCGTTCCCGAACAAGAACGCGTATCCGGGCCTGCAGTGGACGGTACCGATCACGCTCGCGTACGGCCAGGGTCTCGCGAAACGCACGACGCTCGCGCTGAAGGATACGCAGACGCAGACGCGGATCGACGGCTGCACGGGCGTGGTCGCGGATCCGAGCGGTCTCGACTACTACGTCGTGAACTACAGCGACGCCGCGTGGAGCGGCCTGCTCACGCAGGTCAACAGCTCGGTCGATCCGGTGCTGCTCGCGAACCTGAAGAGCGAGGCCGCGCTGCTCGTCGCGAACAACCTCGCGCCGGCTTCGCGTTCGACGTCGATCGGCTCGGTCGCTTCGCCGGCCGCGATGAAGCTGCGCCAGACGCCGAGCTTCGGCGGCATCGCGCCGACGGTGAAGGAACGTCCGTCGCTGCGCTACCAGGGCATGTTCAAGCCGCGCAAGACGCTGGTTCAGTAACGTGATCCGGCCGGCCGGTGCCGCGCGATACGCGGCGCCGGCCGGCGTTCGACGCTTCATGTCCCTTCACGTCCCTTCACCGCCTATCGCAGGCCCCGGATGCGGGGCCTGTTTTTTGTTGCCGCCGCGTGCGGCGCCGCGCCAATGCCGACCTGGCGCCTGTTCACGCCAATAACGGGCCCTAGCGATCGTCGCGCCGGCGAAACGCCCACCACGCGGCGAGTGCGGTAAAGCCCGCGACCAGCAGCACCATCAGCCAGAACCCGTGCTTGTTCTCCGAGAACGGCACGCCGCCGACGTTCATCCCGAAGAAACCCGCGACGATGTTGATCGGCAGCGCGATCACGGTCACGAGCGTCAGCGTGAACAGCGTCCGGTTGTTCTGCTCGTCGAGCCGCGAACCGATCTCTTCCTGCAACAGCTTGATCCGCTCGTTGAGCCCAGACAGATCCGCGAGCACCAGCGAGAACTCTTCGGTCGATTCGCGCAGTTCCTGCACGTCTTCGGCGTGGAGCCACGCGGGCGGTTTCGCGAGCAGCCGGAAAATCGAGCCGGGCTCGGGCGCCAGCATGCGCTGCAGCCGCGTCAGCGTGCGGCGCATCGCGCCGAGCTCGATGCGGTTCGACGTGAGCCGTTGCGACAGGAAGCGATCCTCGATGCGATCGACGTCGATGCTCGTGCGCCGCATGATCTGGATCAGCAGGTCGGCCTGGTCGCGCAGCAGGTGCACGAGCAGTTCGGCCGGCGACCGGAACCGCTCGCCGTCGCGCACGCAGGCTCGCAGCGTATCGACTGAACGCAGCGGCTTGAGCCGCGCGGTGACCATGATGCGCCGCTCGACGTGGACGAACAGCGTCGCGATTTCCGACGGCGTCAGCTCGAGGTTGAACATCACGTCGTTGACGATCGCGCGCAGCGCGCCGTCCTCCTGCTCGATGCGCGTCGAGCGCGATCCTTCGTGGAGGAATTCGAAGAAGCTGTCGGGCAATCCGAGGTGCGTGCGCATCCAGCGCTCGCTCGCGCCGTGCGCGAGATTGAAGTGCAGCCAGACGAAATCGTCCGATGCGGCCGCATCGCGCTCGCGGCACGCGCGCAGCCATGCGGCGGCCGCATCGGCATCGAGCATCGCGCCCGATCCGCCCGGGACGAAGCGGAATCCGCACACCATGCCGGACGTATCGGCGCCGTAAGTCTGTACGATCAGGTCCATCGTGTCGAAGGTCGTGCGGCGCTCGCCGCGCCGCGCATCGCGCATTGCGGCGCCACGCCGGGAAATGGAAGGAAACGTATGCCCGATGCATGCGGCATTTTCGTGACATTGTCACATCCTGCCGTCCGGCGTAAGACGTCCCCAAAAACAACGCGCCGCCCGGTGGGCGGCGCAGGTGCGATGTGCAGGCTGGTGTGATGCCGGTTACTGCCGCGTCTCCGACTGCGCGGCGGTCGGGCAGGCCGGATCCTTGCCCCAGTGGCCGTCGCAGACGCGCCAGCGGCACAGCTGATCCTCGAAGAAGCCGCGCTCCGCGCAATCCTTCACGCGCGATGCGAGCGACCCGCCCGTCGCGGCGGCCGTCTTGGTCGGCACGACCTGCCCCTTCTGCGCGGCGACCTTCTTGTCGGCCGGCTTCGTACGGGCGACGAGCGCGGCGAGCAGGTCCGCATCCGGGTCGTCCTTCCCGGATGCCTTCGCGCTCGCGGAACGGGTCGTCGCTTCGCGACGCTTCTTCGCCTGCGCGAGCTCCGCCTGCTGTTCCTTGTGATGCTTGCGAGCCTCCGCCTTCGCGTCGGCCTTCGCATCGGCCTTGCTGCGGGCGGCGACCTTGTCGCTCTTCGTGGCGTCGGCCTTCGCGGATTTCGTCGTCGCCGCTGCTGCGGCAGCCGTCGCGGCGACGGCGCCCGCCGTGGCCGCGCCCGATGCATCGTCGGCACCGTTCGCGAGCGCGCGCGACAAGCGGCTGTTGTCCGCGCCCGACGCGCCCGATGCGGACGCAACGACCTGGGACGCGGCATCGTCGTTGACGATCGTCGCCGTTTGCACGACGGGCGCAGCCGACGCGGCATTCTGCGCGACCTGCACGGCGGCGGCGCTGGCCGGCTCGGCCTTTGCCGGTGCCTGCACGGGCGCGGCGGCCACGACGGCCGCCTCGCCGGATTGCTGCTGCCAGCGCCATGCGCCCCAGCCGCCGACGGCGACCACGAGCGCGACGACAGCCGCGATCGGCCCCTTCAGCGAACGGCGCGGCGGTTCGGCCGGCGGCGTGACACGTCCTTCCAGATTCGCGAGAATGCGCGACTGCTGCGGTTCGCCCCCGCCTGCCGGTTTGGTATCGGATAGCAGGCTGGGCGGGGTTTTCGAATTTGAATTTTCCGGCGCACTCATTCAGCGTCTCATTGAATCCTGGTTTAATTCACCGCGATAATATAGCCCGGCCTCTCAAAGCAGCCTGATTCTAAGAGCAAGCATTGCAAAACACAATCAATTCCAATTTCCGGGGATTTCGTTGATTGCCGTCGCACTCGTCGCCTATTTCGCCCTTGCCGTCGCGGTTGCGGCACTGTTGCTTTTACCGGGTATCCGCGCGACCGTTTTCGAATCCGTCGCCCAGTTTCGCGGCCGCCTGACGCGCCGCGCGAACGATCACGCCGCACGTACGCGAAGTCAAATTGTTAAATCGGCAACCGTTACGCGCGGCGCATTAAGTGACGTGCAAAATTTACTGATCCGGCGGCGCTTGATGATTATGGTGTCGGCAGGTATTCTTGCGACGCCGCCATTGGTGGCCATTGCGTTACGCGGTCGGCAATTATTTCAGTACGACGACACGGCGCGCGTGCCTGACGAGAAGATCGCCGCGCTGCTGCAGGGCGAACAGCTCGTGCCGCCGCCGCCGTTGCCGCCGGAAGTCTTTGCCACGAAGGAAGTCGAACAGGTACGGCCTGCGCTGAGAGATGCAAGCCGCGACTGGAACCTGCTGGATCCCGATTTCCGTACGCGTTTGCTGCTGGTCTACAAGATCATGCACGAACAATATGGTTACGAGATGGCGCTGCTGGAAGGTTATCGGAGTCCGGAACGACAGAACCGGCTCGCGCAGATGGGCACCAACGTGACCAATGCGGCGGCCTTCCAGAGTTATCACCAGTTCGGGCTCGCGGCCGACAACGCGTTTCTGCGCGACGGCAAGCTGGTCATTTCCGAGAAAGATCCCTGGGCGATGCGCGGCTACCAGTTGTACGGACAGGTCGCCGAGCAAGTCGGCCTGACCTGGGGAGGCCGTTGGAAAATGATGGATCTCGGGCACGTGGAATACCATAAACCCGGTTTTAAACTGGGACGCGGCAGCTAGTCAGGGCTGCCGGACAAGAAATAATGAGGGCGGCATGGGGCTTTTTAATCACCCGGCAGGAAACGATTTGGGCGGCGCAAACAATCGGGCATTCCGTTGCGCGATTTTTTCAGGCAGCCGCTTCCGTTTTAATTCTCACAGCGTCCTTTCATTATTGCGCGCGCCTTCTCCGATGCCGCGGGCGCATTGATGCCAGCCCCCTTCATCCCGTTTGACAGCATGGCGACACATCGCGGCGCCACGCTTGCCGCTCGGCGCGCCTGCGTCGCCTCACCGAATCGCACCGGAACCTGAACGTCCTATGCAACGCATCCTCAACGTGCTGACTCATCCGCGTACGCTCTCGATTGTCGGGATCGTCGCGCTAGCGGCGATTCTCTTCATCGCTGCCGACATGCTGCAGCTGCCGCTCCTGTGGGCGGCGGTCGCCTTCGCGGCGATCCTCGTGCTGTGGCTCGGCGTCGCACTGGTGCGCCGCTGGCGCGTGAAGCGCGCGAACCGGCAGCTCGGGCAGGTGCTGGAAGAGCAGGCGGAAACCGGCAAGATCGCCGCGCCGGCCGCGGCCGCGCTCGCACCCGACACGAAGACCGCCGACCTCGACGTGCTGCGCACGCGCCTGTCCGACGCCGTGAAGACGATCAAGACGTCGAAGATCGGCCAGGTGTCGGGCGGCTCCGCGCTGTACGAACTGCCGTGGTACATCGTGATCGGCAACCCGGCCGCCGGCAAGAGCAGCGCCGTGCTGAACTCCGGCCTGCAGTTTCCGTTCGCGGACAAGAACAGCGCGGTGATCCACGGCATCGGCGGCACGCGTAACTGCGACTGGTTCTTCACGACCGAAGGAATCCTGCTCGACACGGCCGGCCGCTACTCGGTGCACGAGGAAGACCGCAGCGAATGGCTCGGCTTTCTCGGCCTGCTGAAGCGCTATCGTCCGAAGGCGCCGATCAACGGCATCATCGTCACCGCGAGCATCGCCGAACTCACCGGCAACCGCCCCGAGTTCGCGATCAACCTCGCGAAGAATCTCCGTCAGCGCGTTCAGGAACTGACGGAAAAGCTCGAGGTGTTCGCGCCGGTCTACGTGATGTTCACCAAGGCCGACCTGATCACCGGCTTCACCGAATTCTTCAGCAGCAGCGACAAGCACGAATACGACCGCGTGTGGGGCGCCACCCTGCCCTACGAGCCCGATGACAAGCGCGACGTGGTCGCGCAGTTCGACACGCACTTCGAGGAACTCTACGAAGGGCTGAAGGAAATCAGCGTCGCGCAGCTGTCGCTGTCGCGCGGCAACCAGCTGTCGCCGGGCCAGCTGAGCTTCCCGCTCGAATTCTCGACGATCAAGCCGTCGCTGCGCGCGTTCCTCGCGACGCTGTTCGAGAACAACCCGTTCCAGTACAAGCCTATTTTCCGCGGCTTCTACTTCACCAGCGCGCTGCAGGAAGGCGAAACCAACAGCGCCGCCGCGCAGCGCATCGCGCACCGCTTCGGCCTCGACGCGAGCGCGCTGCCCAAGCCGCACAGCGCGTTCTCGAAGAACGGCTTCTTCCTGCGCGACCTGTTCTCGAAGGTGATCTTCGCGGACCGCCAGACCGTGCGCCAGTTCGCGAGCCCGACCAAGACCCGGCTGCGCTACGCGACCTTCTTCGGCTTCGTCGCGGCGCTCGCACTCGCGCTCGGCGGCTGGACCTGGTCGACGATCGGCAACCAGCAGCTCGTCGCGAACGTGCAGGCCGACCTCGACAACGTCACGCGCCTGCAGCAGGGCCGCAACGACCTGCAGTCGCGCCTGCAGGCAATGGACATCCTGGAAGACCGCATCGAACAGCTCGAACAGTTCCGCCGCGACAAGCCGGTGTCGGTGTCGCTCGGCCTGTACCAGGGCGACCGTCTCGAGCAGCACCTGCTGACCGAGTACTACAACGGCGTGCGCCAGATCCTGCTCGCGCCGGTCTCGCAGAACCTCGCGTCGTTCATGAAGGACGTGAACGCGCATCCCGAACAGCTCGTGCCGATGACGCGCCCGCCGGAATCGGGGGCCGTGCAGGGCGGCGCGATTCCCGTGTCGACGAACCCGCCGGGCGCCACGCCGCTCGCCGGCGCCGCGCAAGGCGCATCCGCGGCGGCGGCGGCCGCCGCCGCGCCGCAACAGCCGGCCGCGCCGCAAGGCGGCCTCTACAGCGACGCGTCGCCGACCAACGTGCAGGACGCGTACAACGCGCTGAAGACCTACCTGATGCTGTCCGACAAGCGTCACGTCGAACAGGCGCACCTGACCGACCAGCTCGCCCGCTTCTGGCGCGGCTGGCTCGAGACGAATCGCGGCAACATGCCGCGCGACGAGATGATCAAGAGCGCCGAGCGCATGATCTCGTTCTATCTCGCCCGCGTGAACGACAACGACTGGCCGATGATCGACGCGAACCTCGCGCTCGTCGACCAGACCCGCGAGAACCTGCGCCGCGTCGTGCGCGGCATGCCGGCCCGCCAGCGCGTCTACGAGGAAATCAAGGCGCGCGCGTCGACCCGCTTCGCGCCGATGACCATCGCGCGCATCGTCGGCGACGGCAACCAGGGGCTGGTCGCCGGCAGCTATGCGATTCCGGGCACGTTCACGCGCGAAGCGTGGTTCGACTACGTGCAGCCGGCGATCCGCGACGCGGCGACCAAGGAACTGCAGGCGAAGGACTGGGTCCTGAACACGTCGACGCAGGACGACCTGACGCTGGAAGGCAGCCCCGAGCAGATCCAGAAGACTCTCGTCGGGATGTACAAGACCGAGTACGCGCAGCACTGGCAGAAGTTCATGCAGGGCATCGCGGTGCAGGGCTTCAGCAGCTTCGGCCAGGCCGTCGACGGGATGAACCGCCTCGGCGACCCGCAGGATTCGCCGATCCGCAAGATCCTCGAGACCGCGTACGACCAGACGTCGTGGGACAACCCGTCGCTGGCGAACGTCGCGATCAAGAAGGCGCAGACCGGCGTCGTGAACTGGGTCAAGCAGCTGTTCACGCGCTCGCAGGCCGGCCAGGTGGCGGCCGCGAACATCGACATCAACGGCAATCCGGCCGAGGTGCCGATGGGTCCGATCGGCCAGGAGTTCATCGGGCTCGCGCGGATCGTCGCGACGCACGACGGCACGTCGATGCTCAAGGGCTACATGGATTCGCTGTCGAAGGTCCGTACGCGCTTCAACGTGATCAAGAACCAGGGCGACCCCGGCCCCGGCGCGCGCCAGCTGATGCAGCAGACGCTCGACGGCAACGGCTCGGAACTCGCCGATTCGCTGAAGTTCGTCGACGAGCAGATGCTGACAGGCCTCACCGATTCGCAACGCAAGTCGCTGCGTCCGCTGCTGGTGCGGCCGCTGATGCAGGCGTTCTCGGTGGTGATCCAGCCTGCCAGCGCGGAAGTCAACAAGGTATGGAACGCGCAGGTCTACCAGCCGTTCCAGAGCTCGCTCGCGACCAAGTACCCGTTCGCGGCGAACGCGAAGGTCGAGGCCGGCGCCGGTGAAATCGCGCAGGTGTTCGGTCCGGACGGTGCGATCGCGAAGTTCGTCGGCACGACGCTGGGCCCGCTCGCGGTGCGCCGCGGCGACACGCTCGCCGCCCGCACGTGGGGCGACATGGGCATCGGCCTCACGCCCGACTTCACGAACGGCTTCGCGCGCTGGGTCGCCCCGCTCGCCGGCGGCGCCGCGGGCGGCGCGGCCGCGGCGGCCGAACCGCAGACCGTGTTCCAGATCCTGCCGCAGCCGAGCACGGGCACGACGGAATACACGATCGCGATCGACGGCCAGCAGCTGCGCTACCGCAACACGCCGCCGCAGTGGACCAACTTCGTGTGGCCGAACCCGCAGGGCTCGCCGGGCGCGACGCTGTCCGCGACGACCTTCGACGGCCGCACGGTGCAGCTCGTCAACGAACCGGGCCGCTACGGTCTCGAGAAGCTGATCAACTCGGCGCAGCGCAAGCGCCGTCCGGACGGCACCTTCGACCTCACGTGGGTCCAGGGCAGCGTGAACGTGTCGGTGACGATGCGCATCATCAGCACGTCGCAGCCGACCAGCAGCGGCGGCGACCAGCCGCAGCAGCAGAGCCTGCGCGGCCTGCAGCTGCCGTCGTCGGTCGCCGACGCGAGCGCGGGTGCCGCGCAGAACGCGACGCAGGCCGGCTCGGGCGCGCCGGCGGCCGCACCGGCCGTCGCGGCCGCCACCGCAACGAACGCACAGGGGGCGCAATGACGCAAACCGTTCAGGCGCAGATCGCCTACTTCGGCAAGATTCCGTCGCGCGGCGACTTCGTGAAGAGCCAGCACAATCCGCAGTTGCTGCAGACGCTCGATCGCTGGATCGCGCAAGCACTCGAACTGCTCGCGGAGGATCCGCGCTGGAAGATCGTCTACGAGGATGCGAAGCCGATGCATTTCGCGTTCCTCGGCTCGCGCAGCAAGCTCGCCATCGCGGGCCACATGGTCGCGAGCCACGACGTGTCGATGCGCCGTTTCCCGTTCCTCGGCGCGACCGCGCTCGAGGTCGACCGGCCGCTCGCGTTCCTCGCGCGCAGCCCGCTCGCGTTCGCGCGGCTGTGGTCGCGCGTCGCCGCGCAGATGCCGGCGCTGCTCGCGAAGGAGGAGCCGCCCGGCGCGCTGCAGGCGCTCGGCGATACGCAGGTGCCGATCGACGTCGGCGGCCCCGGCACGTCGCATGACGGCACCTTCAACGACTTCATCGAACACCAGTCGCTGTACGGCCTGCAGCAGATGCTGCTCGAAAGCGGTCATCCGGTGCGGCTGCGCGGCGCGATGCTCGCGCTCGGTTCGCTGTTGCGGCCCGTGATGCAGAGTGGCTCGTCGCACATCGAGCGCGGCCTCACGCTGCCGCTGCCGGTCGACCCGTTCTATCGCAGCCTCGTCGCCGCGTTCTGGCTCGAACTGATCGCACCGTTCGTCGCGCAGGCCGACTTCGAGCTCGCGATCTTCATCGGCACGATCGCCGAACGCGAACGGCTGATCATCGGCTTCAACGGCGCGTCGTCGAAGACGCTGCTGAGCGTCGTCGATCCGCAGACCTACGCCGCCCACAACATCGACATCGACGATCCCGAGTGGATCGACGCCCATGCGCAAAACGATCACCAGATCAGCAAGCTCGTCAGCTACC
The DNA here is from genome assembly GCF_003853505.1 of Burkholderia sp. Bp9015. NCBI lineage: Bacteria > Pseudomonadati > Pseudomonadota > Betaproteobacteria > Burkholderiales > Burkholderiaceae > Burkholderia > Burkholderia sp. Bp9015. The sequence continues at coordinate 60,445 of NZ_QTPZ01000024.1, read as the reverse complement.
TCGACCAACCGCAACTCTCGCTGCGCGTCGCCATCGACGCCTTCCGCGAAGCGTTCATCGGAGGCTGACGGGATGCAACGCACGATTCAGGTCCGGCGCACGCGCTTGTCGCCCTTCGTATCCGCTCTCGCCGCCGCGGGCCTCGTCGCCTGCGGCGCGGCCCATGCGCAGAACACGGGCGGCGCGACCGTCACGCCGGTCGGCAACGGCACGGTCGCGGCCACTGCCCTGCCCGGGAACGCCAACCCTGGCGCCGCGTCGGCCACGGCGTCCGGCACGGTGGTGCGCGGCACGGCCGGCACGATCGCACCGCCGCCCGCGAACGCGTCGCCCGGCCAGGTGGTGGTCGGCGGCAAGGTGCCCGACGAGGCGACCAAGGCCGCCGTGCTGCAGAAGCTGCGCGACACCTACGGCGCGGCGAACGTGGTCGACCAGATCGAGGTCGGCGACGTCGCGACGCCGCCGAACTGGAGCGCGAACGTGCAGAAGCTGCTCGGTGCGCAGTTGAAGCAGATCAGCAAAGGCCAGCTGAAGATCAACGGCACGCAGATCGAGATGAAGGGCGAGGTGCACAACGAGGCGCAGCGCCAGCAGCTCGCGAGCGACATGGCGAATACGCTGAATCCGACTTATACGATCAAGAACGGGCTGCGCGTGTCGGCGTCCGAGCAGGGGCTGCTCGACCAGACGCTCGCGAATCGCACGATCGAGTTCGAAACGGGCAGTGCGACGCTCACGCCGCAAGGCAGGCAGATTCTCGATCAGATGGCGGCCGCGCTCGCGAAGATGCAGAACCGCACGGTCGACATCATCGGGCATACCGACAACTCCGGGAACCGGACGTCGAACATCGCGCTGAGCCAGGCGCGTGCGGACGCGGTGAAGGGGTATCTGATCACGAAGAGCATCCCGCCGCAGCAGATGACGACGACGGGGGTCGGGCCGGATCAGCCTATTGCGCCGAATGATACGGCCGAAGGGCGGGCGAGGAATCGGCGGATCGAGTTCCGGGTGGGGCAGTAGGCGGAGCATTCGGGGGTATGGCGAGAATCCAGCAATTCCGATGAAATTCGCTCTGCGCTGCTTGCGATCGGCCATTCTTCTGGTTTTCGGTGCGGTCTTCGTGCTGGTGGGCGCATCGGGCGTCATCAATTCGGCCATCCTCGTTCGCGCTGGTGCATGGCCTCATGTCCCCGCCTTCGTCGAGCGATGCGAGTTGTCTCTGCGATATGGCAAGTCCGACGTGACATGGGAAGCGCGCGCCGTCTTCCGCTATGGTGCAGGGCAGACGCAGCACTACGACACGACGTGGCGGCCTGCCGGGTCGCCTGTTTATTCGCGTTCGGCCGCGTCGAACATCGGTCGCGAACAGTTCGCCGCGTTCACGAAGACGTATTGCGGCGAGGCCGGGAACGATGGTCTGCGCGTTTCGCCGATGTTTCCGGGTATTGCGCGGCGCAACGAAGCGGTTGTGGGCGGGGAATGGGTACGAGAAATCGGATTCGGTCTGTTCGCCTTGGTCGGCGGCTTGATGCTGTGTGCGGTGAGCATTGCGCTGCTTCCGTGGATCGAGGATCGCAAAAAGCATGCGGTGCGGCGCAAAGCACGGCGCGCGCGGAATCGCGCCAGCGGTGCGTGATGCGGACGTGCAGGCCGGTTTCGCGGAGTTGCTTGTAGGCCAGGCGCCATGCTGAATCTGCCGTGAGTCGATGTTCGGCGGTTCAGCATTCGAATATGGCGGTCATCTCGCGGAGCGCTCTTCCCTGATAGACAGCGAGGCTGGCGCTCCGTCATCCAGCAACGCCGCTCAATGAATGGGGGGAGTTGTGCCGCCCTTGTAGCCCCGCGCCCATTCCTGGCTCTGCTTGGCCGCCTGGTCGATACGTGCCGCGGCAAGATCGTCTTTCTTGCGCTGCTTCGCTTCCTTTGCGAGATCGCTCGACCCGAACGTATCCTTGTCGCGAGTGCGGAAGTACAGTGACGGCGCCAGCACGTGGTCTTGCCAGCTCGTCAACAACGTATCGTGGACAAGCATGTCGAACAGCGCCATGACCTCCTGCGGAAGCGGATGCTTGCCTTCGACCCCTTCCTTCCAGGCCGACACCACCTCCATCTCGGCTTCCGGCAGCATAGCCGCCTCGATCGCGTCCGCGCTCGCCTTGTTATTGGAGTCCCACGAATCCGGCATGTTACGGATACGCTCGGCGGATTGCTTCAGGCCGTCCTGATACGACGCGCGGCGCAGCTTCTTTGCCGCTTCCTTCTCGAGACGCTCCCAGACCGTCGAATAGTCCTTCGGCGCTTCCGCGATCAGCTTCTCATAGCGCTTTTGTGCCGCGTCGCTCGCTGCCTTCATGCCCCGCAGCTTCGCCTGGTCCTCCTGGCTGCGGCTGGCCAGCATGCTCATGTTGATGCCTTGTCGCTGCAGTTCCCAGTCGAGTTGCGACTTCGCCGTCTTGCGCTGCAGGTCAGCGTCGCTCATGTTGCGTTTCCAGTCGGCAACCGGGTCGGCAATCGTGCGGCGGAAGTCGGGATCCATGTAGCGGGCTGCAATCCAGCGCATGAAGACTTTCGAATGCTCCATGAAGTCGGCGCCGGGCTTGCGCGGGACGAGGGTGCGGTAGGCGTTGACCAGCGCCTTGATTCGATACTCCTTACCACCGTACTTGATCGGATCCGAGAGCTTGAAACGCTTGAACACCGGCGCGTTGTACAGGTACAGATCCTCCATGGTGTCCATGACCGCGCCCGCCTTGATCGCTTCCAGCAACATGTCTTGCAGCGGGACTCTCATCAATTCGGCATTGAGCCCCATGGCCCCGCTCGGCGCGCCGCCGACGACATCACAGCTCGTGCCCGGATAGAGAAACTGTTCGCCACGGGTTTTCTCGAGACTGTCGAGTCGCTGATAGAAGCGCATCTCATGCGCAGCGGCAAAATGAACGCAGCGCTGCACACTGGCCGGGATGGCGAGAGGACGATCCTTGAAGCTGGTTTTGAGCATACCCAGATAAGGCACCATTCCGATCAGCTCGCCGGCCTCCTCCGACATGATGGATGAAACTGCATCGAGCAATCCGACGAATTTGATCTGAATCGACACACCGTCAATAGCGAGATCCGTGTCGTCCCTGCGCTTGTATTTCTCCGCCAGATCGTTGATGAACGCACGTGCGAGCACGCACCCTCGATCCGCGCCGAACACCGAAACCTCGATCGCCCGGACTTTCGGCATCTGGCTCTTGACGGCCTCGTACGCAGTCTTGAACTGGTCCTTGGCGGCGATCAACCGCGTATCGACACCTGTGCCGAAAGCTTTGGCCATGACGGAATTGTCACGCACGATCGGCACGTTCTCCATCGCTATACCGACAAAGAGGCTGCGAGCGACCGCCCAGCCCGCCTTCATCGGAGCGCCTTTGACGTTGTTCTTGAAGTCGTTCTTCGCGTTGCGCCACAGCAGCGTTCCGGTCGCCTTGGTTCGTTCCCAGTATCGCTCCGGCGATGCATTCAAGACGTTCATGACACGCCGCGCCTGAGCGGGAATGCGTTCGATATCCTTCCGAAGATCCTGGAATGCCTTGTCGATTGGTCGAAGCGAGAAATCCCCCTCGAGGAACCCATCGATGAGCTGCTTCTTTACGTCGTCGACACGTTTTTTTACGCTGGCCTGCTTGAGCGGCGTATTGACGCGCGTGAACGACTTGGCGACCGATTGCGCTCCGCTCAACGCCTTCTTGCCCCCCATCTTGCTCGCGGCTACGGCAGCATTGATCCATTCCTCGGCCTTGGCTGACTCGTTGAGGGGCGTGCCCAATCCCGAATAATAGAAGCGAAACCAGAACTGATTCGCGGGCCGTCTCGGATCCTCCATATCGCGATGCGCTTCCCAGAGCCGGGCGATATTGGAGTATTGCGAACTCGATGGATCGTCGATATCGCGATGGCGTCCGAATGCATCGAAGAAAAAGCCCATCCGAATCGTCGCGCCGCACGGCATGCAATCGCCCTTCGGGTACATCGTCGCATTCTGGTTTGCGATTTGGGCGTATACGGATGTTGGCGTCGCGTCATCCGGATCGAGTTTGACTCTTTCAGCCATGCTTTTTCTCCTCGACACGCGGCGGCGGAACCAGCCCGTCGGATATGGGTGGCACTGCGACCGGTTCGAACTTGTCGCTCGTCAATTCAGACAGAACATTCTTCGGCAACGATTGCATGGACTTCGCAAAAGCGCCTGGCTTGCCGGCATCCGCTTGCAACATGCGCTGGATCTCCGGATGCGAGTCGAAGCGACTGTTCACGAGCAGGTTGTAGTAAGCGTACTGCTTCAAATCGTCGAGATCGACGAGGCGGTACTTCAACCATGCCAACGCAACAACTCGAGCGACACGACGAAACTGCTGGTCTTCACGCTCGTCGTACCGCTTGCTCAATTGCGCCTGATACCTGCTCGCCATCCAGCGCGACACATCGATCATCGGAATACGCGATTCGTCCATCAACGCGCCAGGAAACTGAAGCTCGACGTGACGATCCGGATAGAAGTGAACCTCGAGGATTCGATCGCCTACCTTCTCCGGAACCTGCGATGGGGGCAACGTCGCCTTTGCCTCGGCGTGAAGCGTTTCCTCATTGCCTTTATGCCACTGGTCGACGTCGACGTAATTCCACTTGACCGTGAACTCGGTTCCCTGGAGCTTGTAGCAACACGTCACCCCGCCCCCACCACCCGGCAAGCTGTTCCCCCCACCCGCCTTGTTTCCGTGGGCATCGGTGATCGTGAACCCGTCCAGGTTGTACGGCAGATAGTTGTGAGCGATGACCGAAACGCCGCTATATGTCGGCTCCGACTTGCCGCACGCCGCCATGGCCGTCACGAGCAGACACCCAGCCAGAACACGGCTCGCCAGCCCCGAAAATCCCGTCGTGCTATTCACTGATGTTTTCCTTCCGAATATTGTCGAGCATGCGTTGCAGGCATATCCCACGCATCGGTATCGTTCCGCCCGTCACGTAAGCGGCCCTTCCACTCATAGCCAGAACCTCTCCCCACGAAATCAACCATGTCGCGCCTCGTCCATACGCGGTGACGGCAGCAAGCCGTCAGGAACCGCCGGGACAGCCACGGGTTCGAAGCGGCCGCTCGCCAAAGCCGACAGCACGTTCTTCGACAAGGTCTGCATCGACTTCGCGAACGTACCGGGTTGACTGGCATCAGTCTGCAAGATGCGCTGGACCGTCGGGTGCGAATCGAATCGACTGTTCACCAGCAGGTCGAAGTACACGTATTGCGCGAGATCACGCCAGTCGGTCAGCCGATATTTCAGCCACGCAGCAGCCACTGCACGCGCGATGCGACGATGCGATTGCCCGTCCGTATCTGCAAATTTCCTATCCAGTTGCGCCTGATAACGAGTCGCCATCCATCGGGAAACCTCGACGATCGGAATACGCGACTTGTCGAGAAGTTCGCCCGGAAATTGAAGCTCGACGTGACGATCCGGATAGAAATGAACTTCGAGAATGCGGGCGCCGAGCTGCTCAGGAACGACCGACGGTGGCATCACGACCTTTGTCTCGACCTCCTGCATGTGCGAGTCGTCCATCGTCCATCGGTCTGCATCGTAATACTTCCATTCGACCGTGAACTCGGCGCCCTTGAGTTGGTAGCAACACGTCACGCTCCCCCCACCTGCACCCGGCGGGTCGTCCCCGCCGCCGCTTGCCTTGTTTCCAAACGCGTCCATCACGGTGAAGCCGCTCATGTTGTACGGCAGATAATTCCGACCCATTACCGAAACTCCGCTATACACCGGCTCCGACTTGCCACACGCGCTCAAAGCCGCCGCAACCAGGCACATCGCCGGCGCGGACCTACGCCACGCCACGAAGCGCCTCCATCGATTCCCGCTCGTGCGCATCGCGAATCGCATTCCATGTCGCGTCGTCGATCGTCGCCAACGCGTCATTGAGCGTCGTCTCTCCATGCGCCACGGCTCCAAGGCACACCCGCACCGCGGGATGCTCGTCGAACCGGGGCGCAACCAGCACGCCCGTCATTACGTAGCACTGCAATTCCGCTTCTTCGGCAATCCCGTGCGCTGCTGCGCGTTCGAGTTGCTCGACAACCTGATCATGGAGTTCCGCATCGGACAGGTGATCGACCACCGCCGCCATCGTCTCGCGAAACTTCAGCACGAGCTTGTCCGGGTACCCGAGCTCGATCAGTAGCGCGTGCTGCCGCTCGCTGAGGTCCGGTGCGTCGCTTGCCGACATCACACCTTCAACCGCCGGCGTGTCGTTGCGCCACACGACTTCGTCGAGCCGACGATCGCGATATCGGATCTCGCTAAACGGCGCGACGAACTGCTGCGCCTGCGTGTCGCTCCACACCTGTCGGAGCCGCCCGAATACAAGATTGTCGAAGAAGAACAGGTAGTACGCGCGACCGTTCGGCAGCGCGTACTTCACGTACTGGCGCAGATGTGCATCCAGCGCGTCGAACGACCACGCCGAGCACAACCACGTCACCGCATGCAGATCGACGGCATCCAGCCACAGCTGACGCAGCACGCGATGCTGCTCCGCATCCCCGCCGTCGAGTGCGCGACCGTCGAACGCAATCAGGTACGGTGCGATATCCGTATAGGCATCCAGCCCGGTATCGGTCCAAAGGGACGCGTAACGCAGGCCGCGCACGGCTGCCAGCTGCGTGTCCAGCTCCTGATAACCGCGCGTGTCGACGAGCACGTACAGACGCATCGGTCTGCCGTCGCCGGCCTCGTGCTCCAGCGATGCCTTCAGCGTCTCCACGAACGCCGGCCATTCACGCTCGCGCGGATTGGGCCCATCCGCCGCCATCTCGATGGTGTCACCCGTATCGTTGACTTCGTCCATCAATCCGCCTCGACCATCGATTCACGACCGCTATGCGCATTCAGCACGCATTGCTTGCACGTGCCGCCCGGCATCGCGGGCAGCGGATACTGCATGCTCGTCGGTCCGCTGAACTGGTGCTGAGCGCCCTTGAAATCTACCTTCCCCGGCGCGTGAATCTCGATGTTGCCGCCCTTGATCCGGATATAGGCGCCACCCGACGTGAGCAGGATCTCCTGCTTCGCGGCCACGTCGACGGCCTCGGTCGCCGCCATCATCTTCACGGTCTTCTGCGCTGTGAGTTCGATGCTGTCCGCATGCGCCTGAACCTCGACCTTGCCCTTCGCGGCGAACAGCTTCATCCCGGCGTTCTGCGCGAACAGGCTGATGCGATCCCGGATGCCGGCGATCAGCGACTTCCCGCTGGTAATGAACGTACTTTGACCACTGACGATATTGGTCTGCCGGTCGCTCGCCAGGTGCACCGACTGCTGCGACGCCACCCCAATCCCCGCCGGGCTCGCGAACAACATCACCGGCTCCTTGAACGCATTCGCATTCCCCGTCCCGCCGCCTGCGGTCCTGCCACCGCCCGAGGCCGCCCCCGCCACGCTGTTCTGCGTCGCCTCGGCGAATTGCTTGAGCGCATCGCGACCGGTGCCGAGACTCTCCGCCTGATGCATCTCGCTGACCTGCGACATCGATTCGATCAGCCCCTGCGCATTGCCAAGCTGCTGCTTCGCCTCACTCACGTCGAGCGGCTGGCTGTTCGCCTGCTTCGGATGCGTCGTCACGTACAGGCCCTGCCCGGCTCGCATCGCGCCGTACGCGTCCGTGCGCAGGTCGAAGCCTGAGCCGAGATACGCACCGCGCGTGTTCCCGTTCTGCTCGATCAGATAGCCGAGATGAAGCAACGAATTCGCACTGCTGCTGAACAGGCGCGCGCGGTTCTGCCCGGTCGCGTCGTCGAGCACCATCTCGTTGTGCCCCGATCCTGCATACTCCTTCGACCGGAGGCCCGACAGGATCCCGTTGCTATGCCACTGCGGCCTGGTCGCACCGTTGTACACGCGATGCATGACGATCGGCCGGTCGCAGTCGCCGCCGATGTAGCCGATCAGCACTTCCTCGCCGACCCGCGGAATATGCACGCCGCCGTACCCGCCGCCGGTATCGGACTGCACGACACGCATCCAGCACGACGCGTTCTCGCGGCCTTCGCTCTGGCGGTCCCAGACGAACATGACCTTGATCCGGTTCAGCTCGTCCGTATAAACCTCTTCGCCCTTCGGCCCGACGACGATCGCCGTCTCGAGCTGCATCGCGGGCTTGCGATGCTCGAACGGGCTGCGGTACGGCACGCTCGCGCGCTGCGCTTCGACCTCGACGAGATAGAACCCGGCGGAGCCGTCGTCATGCCCAACTTCGAATGCCGCCGCTTCCCCGTGACCGGCCTTCACCTGCGCCAGCTGGTCCTGCAGGCTATGCGGAAAGCTCGCTTCGTGGTCCGAAACCGGCAGATTGTTCTCGATGTACCGCGTGACGCCGATGGCCGCGAACTCGCGCTCGCTCGCCGAATCGCGGTCGTGCTCGGGATGACCTGTCAGCGTGAAGCGCCGGCCGGCATCGATCGCGCGCACGCCGCCCACGCCGAAGAAGCGCTTCGCGCGCGACTCCCATTCCTCGAGACGAATCTTCGACAGGTGTTCGCCGCGGTCCTGGCCCGGATACGTGTACGCGCCGGTGTATTCGTAGATTTCCGCCTGGCCCGGCAGGTCCCCCTGGCCGGCCTTGGTCGGCAGCGACGTGCCGTTCGGATTGGCCGCCGACGACGGCGCTTTGTAGTCGAAGGTGCGCGTCGTGTGCAGCGTGCTTTGCAACGTCCGCGATGCGGTCCACTGCGTAAACCCGGCGGTTTCGGTGCCGCTGCCGGAACGATCGAACGTAACGACATTCGGGGACAGCGCATCGACCGCATGCACGTCGTCGGTGATGACGAGCGTATGCGCCTTCCCGTCTTCGCTGTGCCGCCAGAACCCGAACAGCCCTTCGTCCTCCATCAGCCGGTGCACGAAGTTCCAGTCGGTTTCGCTCTGGCGACAGTACGACCGGGACGGCAACGGTTTCGACAACGCGAACTGGTATTGGCCCCTGGCCTGCGGATGCGTATCGAACACGTCGGAGAGAATTGCGTCGACCGGCTGGTCCTGCCAGTACCGCATGTCGCTGCGGAACTTGAGGAAATGCATCCACGACGCGAAGCGCAGCTGGTAACTCGACAGGCTGCCGTCGGCGCCGAGCCGTCGCGCCGTGTGGACATAGCCGTTGATCGGCAGATACGACTTGTCCGGCTGCTGGATCCACAGCGTGATCGGCTGCGCGATCAGCGTCTTGAGCTCGACGTCGCTCGCGGTGGACACCAGATCGAGCGCCACGCTGAAATCGCGGCCGAGCGCCGAACTGGTCACCGCGCGGCGCGGCACGAGCGCATTGTTCGGCAGCGACGGGATGTCCGTCTTCAGCAGCCGATCCTGCTGGATCAGGCCACCGCGAATCGCCTGTGCCAGTTCGGTCACGTTCATGCGTCACCCTTCTTCTCGTTCATCGCGAGCCCGCCGGGCCCGCGCTCTCAGGTCAACAAGCGGCGGCTCACGACTGCTCGTCGGGCCTCACCCCCAGCAGCTCGCGGATGTGCGACAGCGACCCGTCGTCCTTCACGACGCTCTCGAGCCACTTGTGCAGCGGCATGTCGGCCCATTCGGCGGCCTTGTCCGCGAGATACGCGACCGGGCTGTGCGGCTCGGTCTGGCGGAAGTAGCGCGCGACCGCACGAAGCTGGTCGACGGCCTGCGCACGGTTCTGGATGCCGGCGATCATTTGCGTCACCGGCGGACGCGGAGCGGTCTGCGACTGCACATGGGTCTCCTCGGTGTGGAACGCGTCGCCGAAGCTCGGCTCGATGCGCTCGGGCTGCGCCTGCGGCGCCGACGGCGCATGCGGCGCGCTGCCCGTATAGCCCTGCTCGCGCGCGAAGCGCTCGACGAGCCGGTACACGGTCTCGAACGCGTCGCGCGTCTGCCGGAAGCTCGGCGCCGAATCGCCGGCGCGTTCGACGAGCCGCTCCTCGAACGCGTCGAGCGAGATTTCGAACGCCTTCAGGTTCGCGAGCAGCGTCGTGTAGAACGCGATCGACGTCACGCGCCGCGACGCATCGACCTGCTCGACCGACGGCTTGCCGCGCGCGATGTCGTCCGCATGTTCCGGATCGCGCTTCACGGCCTGCGCCACATGCTGCGCGACTTCCCAGTCGAGCGTGGTGAACGCGTTCGATGCGCCGTCGGTCACCGGAATGCCGCGCAGCAGCTCGGCCGTGCGGCCGGACAGCCACGCGACGTTGCCGAGCCGGTATTCGACGTCGTCGCCTTCCGGCAGCGGATGCACGGTGTCCCAGTAGTCGCGGCACAGGCCTTCCAGCAGCGCATAGCCTTCGGTGAGGCCGGTGATGCCGTCCTCCAGCGCGAGCGCCTCGGTCAGCCATACGGCGAGCCGCAGGTCCTTGGTGCACGTGCGCAGCAGCGCGCCCGCGTGATCGACGACGAAGCCCCAGTCGGCCTCCTTGATCTCGGTCACCCACTCGCCCTGGTCGAGCGTCGGATCGTCGTAGCGCCGCGCGTCCTGGATCGCGTCGAATTCATTCGAGAACAGCAGGTCGTCGCCGCTGGGCGACGCATCGCTGATCGGCGTCAGCAGCTCGGGGAGATTGATCGGCATGGTTCAGTGAATCCGTTGATGCATGAGATGTCGCGTGCGGGGGTTCATTCGACCGTATAGGCGAATTCGCCGGCCTCGTCCGCGCGCACCGCGATGCGCGCGATGGCCGCGCCGTCGGCGATCCGGCCGAGCACGTGGCCCGCGATCTCCGGCAGCAGCGTGCCGTTCAAAATATGGTCGACGTTGCGAGCGCCCGAATCGACCTCGGTGCAGCGCGCGAGCACCGCGTCGACGAGCGATTCGTCCCACTCGAACGCGGCCTTGTGGTTCGCTTCGATGCGGCGACGGATCCGTTCGAGCTTCAGCTCGATGATCTCGGCCAGCACGTCGTCGGAAATCGGGTAGTACGGCACGACCTTCATCCGGCCGAGGAACGCGGGCTTGAACGTCTTGTACAGCTGCGGGCGCAGCGCCTCGGCGAGTGCGTCCGGATCGGGCAGTTCCTCGGCCGGCTTGTTCAGGCACGCCTGCATCACCGCGGCCGATCCGACGTTCGACGTCAGGATGATCAGCGTATTGCGGAAGTCGATCTCGCGCCCTTCGGCGTCGTCCATCGTGCCCTTGTCGAACACCTGGAAGAACATCTCGAGCACGTCCGGGTGCGCCTTCTCGACCTCGTCGAGCAGCACGACGGAATACGGGTTGCGGCGCACGGCCTCGGTCAGCACGCCGCCCTCGCCGTAGCCGACGTAGCCCGGCGGCGAGCCCTTCAGGCCCGACACGCTGTGCGCTTCCTGGTACTCGCTCATGTTGATCGTGACCATCTTGCGCTCGCCGCCGTACAGGATGTCGGCCAGCGCGAGCGCCGTCTCGGTCTTGCCGACGCCCGACGGCCCGACGAACATGAACACGCCGCGCGGCTTGTTCGGATCCTCGAGGTTCGCGGTCGCCGTGCGCACGCGTTGCGCGATCGCATCGAGCGCATGGTCCTGGCCGATCACGCGCGCGGTCAGCAGCGGCTGCAGGTTCAGCACGGTGTCGATCTCGTCCTTCACCATCCGGCCGAGCGGAATGCCCGTCCACGCGGCGACGATCTCGGCGACGACGTGGCCGTCGACCTGCAGCGGCACCATCGGCTCGCCGCCCTGCAGCGCGTGCAGCGCCGCGACGCGTTCGGCCAGCTTCTCTCGCGTGGCCGGCACGTCGACCGGCTCGCCGTCTTCCGACGGACCGCGCGCCCGGTCGAGCGTGTCGCGCAGCTCGGTGATCTCGACGACGATCGCGCGCTCGGCTTCATAGCGCGCCTCGTCCTCGGTCAATTGCGCGAGCGCCGTGTCGCGCGCGCCGCGCAGTTCGCCCAGGCGCTCGTCGTGCGCGGCGCCGCCCGCCGCCTCGCGCTCCAGCGACGCGATTTCCGCGTCGATGCGCTCGATGCGCTTCTTCGTGTCGTCGATCGCCGCGGGCGTCGCGCTGTGCGCGAGCGCGACCTTCGCGCACGCGGTGTCGAGCACGCTGATCGCCTTGTCCGGCAGCTGGCGGCCACTGATGTAGCGATGCGACAGGCGCACGGCCTCGGTGATCGCGTCGTCGAGGATCCGCACGTTGAAGTGCTTCTCCATCAACCCGGACATCCCGCGCAGCATCGCGGCCGCGAGCGGCTCGCTCGGCTCCTCGACCTTCACGACCTGGAAGCGCCGCGCGAGCGCCGCATCCTTCTCGAAGTACTTCTTGTATTCGCTCCAGGTCGTCGCGGCGATCGTGCGCAGTTCGCCGCGCGCGAGCGCCGGTTTCAGCAGGTTCGCCGCGTCGTTCTGGCCGGCCTGGCCGCCCGCGCCGATGATCGTGTGTGCCTCGTCGATGAACAGGATGATCGGGTGCGCGCTCTTCTTCACCTCGTCGATCACGCTCTTCAGGCGGTTCTCGAACTCGCCCTTCACGCTCGCGCCGGCCTGCAGCAGGCCCATGTCCAGCACGTGCAGCGCGACGCCGCGCAGCGGCGGCGGCACGTCGTCGGCCGCGATCCGCAGCGCGAGACCCTCGACGACCGCCGTTTTGCCGACGCCGGCCTCGCCGGTCATGATCGGGTTGTTCTGGCGGCGGCGCATGAGGATGTCGATCGCCTGGCGAATCTCGGCTTCGCGGCCGATCACCGGGTCGATCTTGCCGTCACGCGCGCGCTGCGTGAGGTTGGTCGTGTACGTGTCGAGCGCGGGCGTCTTCGACGGGCCGGCCGCGGGCGCGGCGCCGTCGGCGGCCGGCGCGACGTCGCTGCCTTCCGCATCCGCCTGGCGCGGCTCGGCCTCGCTCGAACCGGCCATGATCTCGTCGAACTTGTGCTTCAGGTCCGTCACGTTCATTTCCGCGAACTGCGACGACATGCGCTGCGCGAACTGCGCGAGATCGGGCGCGGTCAGCAGCGCGAGCAGCAGATGCCCCGAACGGATGCGGCCGAGCTGCGAATCGAGCGATGCGATCAACCAGGCCTGTTCGAACAGCGCGATCAGGTGCACGGAAAACACCGGCGTGCGCGTGTTGCCCGTCTTCAGGCGCGTGAGTTCGCGCTCGAGATCGGCGCGCAGCGCATGCGGATCGACGCGGCTCGCACGCAACGCGAGCGGCAGGTCGCCCGTCGCCTGGTCAAGCAGCGCGAGAAACAGATGCTCCAGATCGACCTCGTAATGGCCGCGCGCCAGGCACGCGCTCGCCGCGCGCTCGGTCGCGTGCCGGCACAGCGGGTTCAGTTTCGTGATCAGGGTCTTCAGGGGCGTGCTCATGGCGTCGATCTCAGGTTCGATTGTTTGTTGTCGTTCGGAATCAGTGAATCACGTGCAGTTCATAGCGGGCGTCCGAGCGGTCTTCGGCTGCGTCGCGGGTGCAGAGGAACGCATCCCAGCCGAGCCGCGAGCCTGCGCCGAGCACGCTCGCGCCGACCTCGGTGCGTTTCAGCACGAGCTTCACCTCGTATTCGAGCGTGACGCCGGCGAGCAGCGTCAGCATCCGCTCGAGCGCGACGGCCTGCGCGCCACCGGGCAAGAACGCCTCGTAGTCGCGCTTGGACAGCGGGCCGACGACGATCCGCGCGCGCATGTCGCGCTGCCATACGCGTTCGCCGACGAGCGCCGTCGCGCCGAGCACCGCGTTGACCTCGCCGAGCACGCTCAGCTGGTCGGGCGGCACGTCGTACCACTTGCCGACGAACTGGTCGATCCTCACCGGCACGCGGAAGTAATCGGACAGCGTGCGCTGCAGGTAGGCAGCCGACATCGGCCGGTGCCGCGCGGCGAGCGCGTAGCCGGCGACGGCCTCGTCGAGCACGCCGCCCGCGCCGGCCGCGAGGCTGTCGCGCACCTCGTCGCTCGGCACGCCGGCGATCGCGAGCAGGAGCGGCAGGTAGCGCTCGTCGCGGTCGAGTTCGTAATGGAACGGCAGCCGGTATTTCTTCCACGCCGCGTAGAACAGCGCGGTCGCGCGGTTCGAGAACACGTCGAAGAAGGCGCGCGCCGCGTGGTCGCGCTTCAGGTGCTCGCGCGCGACGATCTGCTCGGTGTAGTGCAGCGGCAGCGCGCCCTGCCCGCCGAGCAGCCCGAAGAATGCGGGTGTCAGTTCGACGTGACCGAGCTCGCCGGCCGCGAGCGCGGCGCCGCGATCCTCGCCCGAGTCGAGCAGCGTGCCGTCGTCGTCGAACGAGCGGGCGCCTTCGATCTCGCTCGGCGGAAAGCCGAGCGACAGCGTGTTGCGGAATTCGATGCGCTGCGCGACGACGTCGCCCTGCCGCCACGCGCCGGGGGCATCGGACGCCTGCCGCGCGAATAGCCCTTCGAGCACGCGCACCGCCTGGAAGAACTCGAAGCGGTGCGGCTCGTCGAGCAGCGCGTCGACTACGCCAGGATCGATTCGCCGGTGCGGGGCTTGCATCGAATGATCTCCTCGCCGGTGCGCTTCGACACCACGACTAGTTGAACGAAACTGTTGAGATGGACGTACAGCCCGAAGAAGCTGTCGAGCACGCGTACGAACGACGCGAGGCTCGCGCCGACGAAGTGCTCCTCGTCGATCGTCAGGCGGATCTCGATGCCGCGCACGAAGGTCGCGAACGGCTTGCCGGGCAGCCACTGCACGGCGCCGCGCTGCTCGACGCCGGCGAGGCCGTCGATCTGGCGCATCGACACGGCGGTGCGCCGCAGGTCGTACAGCGTCAGCATTTCCTTGAGCGGCGCGAGCCCGTGCGCGACCAGCGACACGTGGTTCAGCGCGAGATGCGACACGAGCCGCCAGTGCGCGGCGCGGCCGCGCTCGAAGCGCACGCTCTGCGTCGGGCGGCGCAGCATCGAGATGCCGCTCGTCTGCGCGCCGCCTTCCTGGAACAGGTCGCCGCCTTCGAGGCCGAATGCGAGCATCGCCGGCAGGTCGCGGTTCGTGCAGGTGAGGTCGAGGCTCAGCGTGTCGGTCTGCGGCGAGGTCGGCTCGAAGTCGATGTCGACGATCGAGATCTCGGTTTCGTAGCCGGGGCTTTTCTGCGCGACCCAGTCGTTGCGGCGCGCGAACCAGTAGTGACCGATCCGTGCCGATTCGCCGTGATGCAGCGAATAGAACGGCCGGAACTCGATCACCGATTCTTCATGCGCCTGCTGCCGGACGAGCTTCACCGAATCGATCGAGTACACCTCGTACGCGAACGCGCGGCGCGCTTCGGCGATCACCGGATACGACACCGCGCGGTGCGTGATGCGGATCGGCTCGCCGTGCTGGCGGAACAGGTTGACGATCGGCGTGCAGAACAGCCGGAAATGGCTGGCCGTCAGCAGCTCGAGCAGCCGCGCGACGTGCGAATCGCTGCGCACGTCCTGCAGCACCAGATGCAGCGTCGCGCGCTGGCAGCGGCCCGACGCGCGCGCGATGGCCGCAAGATCGAAATCGACGAAATCGAACTTGTCGGGGAACGCGAAGTATTCGGTGAGCAGGCGATACGCGGGGTGCGACTTCGCCGGGTAGTCGATCAGCGCGTCGTCCTCGTCGAAGCCGGCGTGCGCGATCGGCAGCTTGCGCAGCGCGGTCCAGCGGCCGTTGCGCTCGGGCTCGACGTACGCGCCGAGCACGTTGACGAACAGGCAGTCGGTCAGCGCAGCGACGAACGACTGCTCGCCGTGCAGGTGCGCGCGCAGCGTCGGCAGCTTCAGCGCGCCGAGATCGAGCTGCGCGGCGAGCGATTCGAACGTGATCGAGATCACGCCCGTCGCGTTGGACGGCAGCACCGTCGCGCTCGGCGCGAGCGCGACCGGCGTGTAGCGCGCCTCCGAGATGCGGATCGGCGCGAGCGTCACGTCGTACGCGGTGCGGAACCGGCACTGCACGCCGCGGATCGGGCGGCTCTTCAGCTCGGTGCCGCGGTCGATCACGACCGGTTCGGTCTGCTGGCCGGGCGACGCCGGCGTGAACTGCGCGATCGAGCACGACGGGAACGGCCGCAGGTAGTGCGGATACAGCACTTCCAGCAGCGCTTCGGTGAATTCCGGGTAGTCGTCGTCGAGCTTCTTGTTGATGCGCGCGCCGAGCAGCGCGAACGACTCGATCATCCGCTCGACGTGCGGATCCTCGCAGTGCTCGCCCGACAACGCGAGCCGCGCGGCGATCTTCGGATAGCGCTCGGCGAAATCTCGCGAATAGCGCCGCAAAAACGATAATTCGCGCTCGTAATACGGCAGCAATTCTTCCATCGACGACCCCGAACCTCAATATTTCCTGCCGGACCCTGATCCACCACCGGGCGGTCCGGCCCGCTCGGCAGCTCGATTCACAGCATTCTGGCCGCGCGTGCGCGCGTGACCGAATACTGCAGCGTCGACGGCTGCAGCATCGCATCGAAACTCACCGGCTCCTCGGCCGGGTGCACGACGAGCAGCGCCTGGATCGCGAAGTAAAGCGCGTTGGTCGACTGCTCGTTCAGCTCGAACGTCACCTGCACCTGCTGCAGCCGCGGCTCGTGGCGCGCGATGGCCTGCTGGATCGACTTGCAGATGAACGCGCGGTCGTAGTGACTCGCGAGGCTCAGCCCCGCGAAATCGTTCAGCCCGTAGGTCAGCACCGACTTCTGGCATTCCGGCAGCGCGGCCAGCTCGATTTCGGTGTGCGCGATACGGGTGTTGAGGATCGCCTCGACGTCGCGGGCGACCGTGTTCTTGAGCTCGTCCAGCGACAATTGCCGCATCGCGGCCGAGGCCGGCAGATGCGGTTCGTCGTCGAACAGCTTGTCGAGAAAACTGGGTTCGAATCTTTTCATCGGCCGGCGTGCACAGCGAAAACGGCAACGGGACGCCGAGCGCCCCGTTGCCGCAACCGACCTTAGACCGCGTAGGTTTTGTCGTTCTTCGTCAGGCTCCAGGCGCCTTGCGTGTTGCCGCCCTGGTTGCCGCCGATCTTCTGCTGGGTCTGCTTCCACTGCACGGCCGCGTACTTCAGCGAGAACGTCTCGAGCGGCAGACCTTCTTCGCGAACGCTCGGTGCGATGCTCGAGATGATCACGTACTTGAGCTTCACTTCCAGATACTGCACGCGCTTGCCTTCACCGTCCGCGCGCGAGAAATGGACCGTCACTTCATCGAACGTGGTGCCGCCCGACGCGTGCTGATACAGCAGCGGGCTCGACGAATCGATTTCCTTCGTGAAAATCATGTCGCCGTGCTCGCAGCGCGTCATCGTGTGACCGCCTGCGGTCGATGCCGTTGCCGAACGCGGCTGAACGATCGAGTGATCCCACGATTTCAGCTCGATCCAGCCTTGATGGTCCTTGTCCGCGGATTCACCCTTCACCGCCGGACTACCAAACTGCAAGTGCATATGTAACATGGCCCTTCGACTCCCCAAAGAGGTGGTTTTAACGTCCTACCCAGGCGGCCCGCCCGGGCGATTTACTCGCTTATGAATTTGCCGGTTTGGGCAGATCAGCGACAAGTCGCAGAGAAATCGAGAGTTCGTCGAGCTGAAAGTGCGGACGCAGGAACGCGACCGAACGATACGAGCCCGGCTTGCCCGGAATCTCCGACACTTGTATGGATGCCTCGCGCAGCGGAAATTGCGCCTTCTGTTCCTGAGACGCGTTGTCGTCGAGCAGGACGTACTGCGAAATCCACCGGTTGAGGAAAGTCTCTACGTTCTGCGCCGATGCGAAGCTGCCGATCTTGTCCCGCATCATCGCCTTCAGGTAGTGCGCGACGCGCGATACCGAGAAGATGTACTGAAGCTGGGCGGACAGGACGGCGTTCGCATTCGCGCTGTCGGTGCTGTATTTTTTCGGTTTCTGCACCGATTGCGCGGCGAAGAACGCAGCGTAATCCGAGTTCTTGCAATGCACGAGCGGGATGAAGCCGAGGTCGCTCAGCTCCTTCTCGCGGCGATCGGTGATCGCGATTTCGGTCGGGCACTTCAGCGCGACTTCACCGTCGTCGGTCTTGAACGTGTGGGTCGGCAGGTCCTCGACGAGGCCGCCGCCCTCGACACCGCGGATCGCCGCGCACCAGCCGAAGTCGTCGAACGCGGCCGTCAGGCGTGCCGCGAAGGCCCACGCCGCGTTGCACCACAGGTACTTGTCGTGCTCGGTGCCGTCGACGTCCTCGACGAAGTTGAAGTTCTCCGCCGTCTGGCCGTCCTTCGGATTGAACGGCAGGCGGCCGAGGAAGCGCGGCAGCGTGAGGCCGACGTAGCGCGAGTCTTCCGAATCGCGGAACGACTTCCACTTCGCGTATTCGACCGTGTCGAACACCTTGCCGAGATCGCGCGGCTTGCCGAGGTCGGAGAACGACTCGAGGCCGAGCAGCTCGGGCGACGCCGACGCGATGAACGGCGCGTGCGCGGCCGCCGCGACGTGCGACATCTGCTCGATGAAGTACATGTCTTCCGGCTGGCGCGAGATCTCGTAATCGCCGATCAGCGCACCGAACGGCGAGCCGCCGAACGTGCCGAACTCTTCTTCGTAGACCTTCTTGAACAGCGCGCTCTGGTCGAACTCGCTCGCGCCCTTGAAGTCGCGCACGAGGTCGCGCTTCGGTGCGTGCAGCGCCTTGATCTTGATCGTCTGGCCGGTGTTGCTTTCCTTGACCAGGTAATCCATCCCGCGCCACGTGCTTTCGAGGCGCTGGAATTCCGGCGCGTGCATCACCGCGGACAGCTGCGTGGAGATCAGGCGATCGAGTTCCGCGACGCGCGCGTCGATCGTCGCCGACAGGTTGTCCGACACGATCACCGTGCCGTCGAGCACCTGGTGCACGAGTTCGCCGATCAGGTCCTTCGCACGTGCATGCTCGGAATCGGATTTCGCGACCTTGCTCTTCTCGACGATGTCGTCGAGCAGCGAAGTCCCGGCGGCGTATTCCGCGCCGCTCGCTTGGGCCGCAGCCGTTTGCTGGTTCATCTCAACACTCCGTCGTCATTCGCCGTCTTTGTCGCCGCCGGTGCCCTTCGCGAGCTCCTGCAGCTGCTGCGTGTTCTTCAGCACTTCGGACAGCAGGTCCTCGAGCTTGTCGTTGCCGGCGAGCTTGTTGCGCAGGTCGGCGAGCTTCGAGCGCGCCTCGAGCAGGCGGCGCAGCGGCTCGACCTGTTCGACGACTTCGTCCGGGTTGAAATCCGACAGCGAACGGAACTTCAGGTCGACCGCGAACTTGCCGCCTTCCGGGCTCAGGCGGTTTTCCACCTGGAATGCGGCACGCGGCTCGATCGCCTTCATCACGTCGTCGAAGTTGTCACGGTCGATGTTGACGAACTTGCGGTCGCGCAGCTTCGGCTGCTCGACTTCCGACTGGCCCGCCAGATCGCCGACGACCCCGACGACGAACGGCAGTTCCTTTACCTCGATCGCGTCGCCCTTCTCGACCTCGTAGGTGAGTTGGACGCGCGGCGGCCGTATTTTCTGCAAGCTTTTCTGAATGCTTTCTTTCTTGGCCATCTCGACGGCTCCCAGGTTAGTTGTGGTTATCGCGTCAGTTGCGGTCAGTTGCGATCAGTTGCGCAGTGCGCTGAACGGATCGGCGCCGCCCTTCTGCGGCGCGGTGTTGCCCGACGCCGTCGGCGTGGTGGCAGCACCGGCGGCGACCTCGGTTGCAGCGCCGGCGCCGGCCTTCGGACGGTGAATCTGGCGACGCACGACCTTGCGCGTTTGCGCCTTCTGCTCCGGCGGGAACAGCGCCGATTCGCCGAGCGTGTCGCGCAGCTGCTTCGCGAGCGCCTGCGCGTCCGACTTCGCATCGCCCGCGAGCGACGAATCCTGGCGCAGTTCGCCGAGCGACTGCGTCGCGATCCGCAGCCCCGCGACCGCGAGCACGCTCTTCGCCTGACGGTCGGTCGCATCGCGCTGCAGTGCTTCCTGCGCGGCGACGATCGCCTGGCCGTAGTGGTTCTGGGCAAACTGGATCTGCGCGATGCGCGACCACGGCTCCTCGCGCGTCGGATCCGACTTCGCGAGCTGCTGGTACAGGCCGAGCGCCTTGTCCTGGTCACCCGATTTCGCGACGGCGTCCGCATCGGCCAGCGACTTGTTGAACACCTCGGCAGACGGCGGCGCCGGCGGCTGGCTCGCACAACCGGCGATCACGCCGCAAGCCAGCACTACCCCAGAAAGTTTTGCGAAGAGACGGTCTTTCATCGTTATATCCACCGGCGCGTGAGTATTAAAATCGTTGAGAATCTGGTTCTTTTGCTTTGCAAGAAGCGCGCGGGTATAGTACCGATCAATTTTTCATAATTCAATCGCTGCGTGCAGAGTAATTCCTTTTAAAATCGTGCGCCACCCCCTCGAAACGCCTCTGGCAGCGGCTCGCCGACGGCTTTCGCATCGACCGGAATGCGCAAGTTTTACTTGGCCTGCAACGCTTTGCGCGAACGACGGAAAAAATTTCCGAAGGCACGCTGCCGGGCGCGTGTGCTTAATAGTTGAACGGCCGATACGCCGGGGATTCGCGGCGAACGCGGAAATACCCGGCAGTTTTGACAGGGGAGTTAAAGGCGGCACGCCGTAAACACGATGAGATCGTCCATGATTCGCTATGCGCTGCCGCTGATTGCCTGCGCGCTCCTGGCCGGATGCGCGGCCGCCCCGCTGCTCGGCTCCGCCGCGAGCGCCGTCATGCAGGCCGCCGGCGTCGGCAAGCCCGACGTGCCGGATGCCCAGAAACCGCCGCGCAACATCGGGCTCACGCTCGCCGCCGCGCCGAACCTCAATGCCGCGAACGATCACAAGCCGCTCGCGTTGGTGGTCAGGCTCTACGCGCTGAAGGATCCGACTTCGTTCCAGCAAGCGCCGTTCGATGCATTCACCGATCCGACCAAGGAAAAGGCCGCGCTGGGCGCCGATCTGCTGAACGTGCGTGAAATCACGCTGATTCCGGGCCAGCGCTATACGGCAACCGAAAAGCTGTCGCGCGAAGCGCAGGCATTCGGCATCGTCGCGCTGTTCCGCGATCCCGCAATCCAGCGATGGAAACTGACGTTCGACCCGGCAAAGTCGGAGAAATCCGGCATAATCATCGGCCTGCATAATTGCGCGATGACGGTCACCGACGGCTCTGTCATCGCACCGCAACAGGGTGCGCCTTCGCAACCGCTGAATTTGCTTTCGTCGGTGACCTGCGGTTAAACATGACGCACGAATGTCATTTAACAAGAGTTAACAAAATGGCGATTAATTCGGGCACGAACAAATCGATTACATCGCAACGCGACATTAACCGGATTTGACATGAGTTATTCGGCCAAGGTGCTGTGGGGGGAAGGGCTGTTCCTCCGGCCTCAACACTTTCAGCGGCAGGACGCGTACCACGAGGCGCGCCTGTTCGAATCCATCCAGGCGATCCAGCCGTACAACTGGGGCGTGCGCTCGGTGCGCATCGACCGCGATGCGCTCGGCAGCAACGTGCTGCGCGTGGCCGAGCTCGCGCTCGTGTTTCCGGACGGCGCGCTTTACGCCGCGCCGCAGGCCGACGACCTGCCGCCGCCGATCGCGCTCGACACGCTGCCCGACGGCATCAACGAATTCGTGTTCTACCTCGCGCTGCACCCGCTGCGCGAGAACGGCACCAACTACAGCGACGATCCGGCCGCCGGCTTCATGACGCGCTTCGTCAGCGAGCAGACGAGCGTCGCCGACAACTTCACCGACGCCGCCGAAGCCGACATCACGTTCCTGAAGACGCAGGTCAAGCTGATCGCGCACAGCGAGCCGCGCGACCAGCTTCTGTCGGTGCCGCTCGTGCGCGTGCGCCGCACAGCGACGTCCGGCTTCGAGATGGACGACAGCTTCGTGCCGCCGTGCCTCGCGATCGACGCGTCGCCGATCCTGCACCAGCGGCTGCGCCAGCTCGTCGACGCGCTGCAGGCGAAGGTGAACGCGCTGTACGGTTTTCACCGCGAACCGTCGAAGAACATCATCGAGTTCCGCTCGGGCGACATCGCGTCGTTCTGGCTGCTGCACACGGCGAACGCCGCGTTCGCGACGCTCGCGCACCTGCACCAGCACGCGGCGCTGCATCCGGAGCGGCTGTTCCAGGAACTGCTGCGCCTCGCGGGCCAGCTGATGACGTTTTCGAAGGGCTACACGCTCGCCGACCTGCCCGTGTATCGCCATGACGATCCGGGCCCGAGCTTCGCGCGTCTCGACCTGATGCTGCGCGAGCTGCTCGACACCGTGATCTCGACGCGCTACTTCGCGATCACGCTCGACGAGGTGCGTCCGTCGTTCCACCTCGGCCGCCTCGATTCGGGCAAGATCGACGACAAGACCGAGTTCTATCTGGCCGTGTCCGCGGACATGCCGAACGTCGAGCTCATCGATGCGGTGCCGGCGCGCTTCAAGGTCGGCGCGCCCGACGACGTCGACAAGCTCGTGCTGTCGGCAATGCCCGGCGTGCGGCTGTCGTACATGCCGCAGGTGCCGCCCGCGATTCCGGTGCGGCCCGGTGCATGCTATTTCCAGCTCGACTCGCGCGGCGCATTGTACGAGCGCATGCTGCAGGCCCAGTCCGCGATGATCTACGCGCCGACTGGCATCAATGACCTGAAATTCGAACTGATCGCGGTCACATCATGAGCTACGCGCCTTCCCTGTTCGGCGACAACGCGCCGGCCCCGCTGCATACCCCGGCGTCGACCGACGCCGCGTTCCAGGCCCGTTCGCTGCTCGACCTGCTGTACGACGGGTTCTTCATGCTGTTCCTGCTCAAGAACGGCCGCGAGCCGGACAGCGCGAGCGAGTTCAGCACGAAGATCCAGGAGTTTCTGGCGGATTTCGAGCGTGGCGCGAAGAAGCTGAACATCCCGGCCGAGGACGTGTATGGCGCGAAGTTCGCGTATTGCGCGGCGGTCGATGAAATGGTGCTGTCGTCGCAGTTCAAGATCCGCACCGACTGGGAACGCCGGCCGCTGCAGCTCGTGCTGTTCGGCGAGCAACTCGCGGGGGAGAAGTTCTTTCAGTATCTCGAGGAATGTCGCGCGCAAGGCGCGGCGCGGTTGCAGTCGCTCGAGGTGTTTCATATGTGCCTGCTGCTCGGGTTCCAGGGCAAGTATCTGCTCGAGGGGCCGGAGAAGCTCGCGTATCTGACCGCGCGGCTGGGGGATGAGATCGCGCATATGAAGGGCAAGCGGGCGGCGTTTGCGCCGCATTGGCCGCTGCCGGATCAGATCGCGCATCGGTTGAAGCGGGAGGTCCCGGTTTGGGCGATCGGGGCGGTGTTTGCGCTGGTGGCCCTGCTCGGGTATCTCGGGCTCAATACCTATCTCAAGGACAAGACGCTGCAGGCGTTGGCGCCTTATTCGCAGGTGATCAAGGTCGGGCCGGAGTCGGCGAATTTGACGATTTCCTTGCCTTGAGGGGCAGGCTTCGTTCGGATGTTGACGCTTCGTGAAGAAAGGACCGCTCGGCGGTCCTTTTTTACTGTGGTGCGTGGGGCGCGTCGTCGTGCGTCGTGCGTCGTGCGTCGTGCGTCGTGCGTCGTCAGAGCAGAATGAATTCCTCGTTGTCGACGTAGAACACGAACGCGTCGAACAATTGCGCGACGCTCGGTTCGTCGACCTGGTCATGCGCATTGATCACGATGTCCTCGATCGTCGCGCTATTCAGCGTTACGCGCCAGCCGGGTTGCGGTGCGGTAGCGGGCGGCGCGGCGGCTTCGGGGTCGTCGGCGGCTTCGGTGAATGCGCCCTCTGTATCGAGCGTCCACGGCATCGGCGGCAAACAGAGCCAACCGGAAAAATCGCCGGGATGTTCGAGAATGTGTTTCAGCGACGCGGTGGTCGCGGTGATGGTCGACATGGGTATTGCGGTGGTAACGGGACTGGAGTCAATACGCCCGAGCCAAGATGCGGCGGTTGCACAAGCGTGTCTGCGCAGCGGCGCTCGTGTCGAGCAAGGCGTGATTATGCCAAGTTCGTATGCGCGGGGTTGGCTCGGCGGGAGCTATCGGTCAATGAACGGATGCGCTACCGTACCCCCTTATTCACGCGATAGGCGTAATACGGAACATTGTCGACGACGTACGACAAATCATCCGAAAAATATCCCCCGGAGAGATTCATATTCCATTTTAGGATATCCGTCTCCACCCTTCTTCAACCGAAAAAATAATCTTCCGAAGCCCTTGCATACTTACCCCTCAACTATCGTATGACAGTGCGCCCGAGTCCCGAACGATGCTGCAAGGGTTGACTGCTGTTCCGAAGCACAAATTCAACTTTCGCGAAGGCAAAGCGGGAGTCCGTCACGCGAGAGTGATGCCACCATTCGTGGCAACCCAATCATACGTCGACATATTTATATCTCAACCCAAGATCCATCATTACTCGCGCTTGCAAGCGCTACTTTCCGATAACAAAGAATGCATCTAAAACCTTGCCCTTCGATTTCAAATTTCTTAGCTGCACGAACTCAGGCGTCGAAAATCCTCTACCTATCTTCAACCCCTCTAGTTTGTGACCTGCATACTCACACACCTCAATCGACAAAATAACTTCCGCACCATCTTTGGCATTTTTAAAGCCGTCATCACTCCCCGCAAAAAACGCGAAGCGAATCACCCCCCGGTCAACTTATCATTCACCATTTTTTTCGAATTTTTTACCTTCCTTGAGGCCATTTAGCGCACCAAGGAACACCCCCCTCTTTCAAATCAAAGATGAATGAAATTCCACCGCATTCCCACAACACCTCCAACATCATTGACATCCATTATTCCCAGCATCAAGTGGAACTTGCACGTTCTTTGTAACAAGACGATTTCCGTTACCCGTCGCCGCAAGAGCTCAAAACGAACATACGGAGTATCCGGCACAGTGGCGCCGCCCACCCCATGACCGCCACTATAATCTGATGGCGTCACGCAAACCTGACGCTTTCCCGGCCCAATCTTCACAAAATCGTCGCACAAGAACTTCGTTCGCTCCTCCTTCAGAGTACCTCTAAAAACAACACGCCGCCATTCAGAAATATTTTTATCGACTTATTCGACTTATTCGACTTATCCTTTCCAAGCAAATCACAAGCACGACTACGGGGTACGTATTTGAGTCCCACTGGATCAATCCAGTCAACCGGATTGGTAGCATATACCCATACTACCCGAACGCCGATCTTCAACTCATCATACAGACAACAAGGGCCGCTCACGCGGCCCTTTGCACTTACGGCAACCAATCTACGACGAGTGCCAGCAGTTCATCGAGATTACCAGGACCGCCGTACCCGACGAATTCCGTTTCGGTCGCCTTCACTGTGATCCAATCGTCTTCATCGCGCTCTGCGTTCATATCGATGGGCTTCCTTCCTGATGCACCGCTTACCTTAACCTTCCAGCCCGGGTTGTCGATATTGGCAATCTCGACGCCATAAGAGTGCTCCCAAATGTCGTTACATTGGGAGGTATACCAGTTTTGCAAAGCATTAATAAGATCACTCATTTGCACAATCCCTTTCGTCTCGCCAACTCCCTTGCAACGCGAACATCTTGTTTAGTCGCAGCCCTTGTAACCTCCGTCTTTTTCGATGTCGTCACCTGGCCGTTTGGTCCTATGTTAATTTTACGAGTCTGAACATGAGGTGTCGGAATATCGGTTCCCGTGGCCTTATCGAAATGCGATGCCCCTTGCAGGTCAATGTGGCCCTGTGTTGTGGGCGTAGAGAACGTTACCGAGTTTTGGTTGATCTGATTGGAAAGTTCTTGGGCCATCTCCGTTGGATCTTTCGGCCCCTGAGACGCGTAATCATTGCAGCTAGGCAAACATTTACGACATTGCTTCGAAAGACCTAACGGATCGACCCACTGCACTGGATTGGGCGCGTACTGGAAGACGTTGATGCCGCCTTGTAACCCGATCGGGTCCTTGCTAACGAAGCGGCCCGATTGGGGATCGTAGTAGCGGTTGCGGTTAAAGTGCAACCCCGTCTCTTCATCGACTTGCTGCCCCTGGAACCGCAGTGAATTCCTCGCCACGATCCCCGCCGCCTTCGACACTCGCGCAACGACCTCCCGCGCTTCGCCCCACGCCTTATACGACGCTTCCCACACGACGTCTCCGTCGTCATCCGTCAGCAACTGCGGCGTCCCGATCTGATCGCAGTGGTAATAGAACAGCGCCGCGTCACCCCGCCGCTCCGGCATCTTCTGCAGCGGATCCTCCTCCGGCACATAGCGGTCGGTACTCTTCCACTCCGGCGTCGAGATTCCCTCAACCGGTTCCGCCACATACTGCGCCAGCGGCACAAACGTTCCCGGCTCGTAAAGATAGTGCGTGCCACGCTCGCCATCGCTCTCGTACGCCAGCGCGTCGCCATCCCACCCGAACACCGTCCGCTCGCCGTTCACCTCCTTAGCGATCCGTCGACCGAACGCATCATAGAAATACCGTGACTGACTCTGCCGCGACGCCTCCGCAACCCGCGCCGACAGCAAGCGATTGAACTCGTCCCACTCGTATTCCTGCTGCCCCGCAGGCGTACGCTTGCGCACCAGATTCCCGCGCGCGTCGTACTCGAAGTGCATCCCCGCATACGCCTTCAGCAGGTTGCCCAGCACCTTCGGCACCTCGACCGGCAACGTGCTTTCCGGCCGCACCGGGCTCGAACGGGCGGCCGGCGCTTCGGTGGACCGCACCGGATCGATGATGTTGCTCGCCGGGTCGAACGCAAACTGCTCCTTCGCGACCGGACTGATCGCCTCGATCAGCCGCCCGACCGGATCGTATCGGTAATCCGTCCCGCCCTTGCGACTATCCTCGATCCGCGACAATTGCCCGACCGCGTCATAGCGATACCGCCGCTCGGCGAGCGGCGCGGGCGAGGTCGACCGCTGGATCGTCTGCTGCAGTACGCGTCCTGCCGGGTCGTAATGCGTGCGCTGTCCGACCTTGCTCGACAACATGCGTACCGTCTCGCGATGCAGGTCATCGCGCTCGAATTGCACACGCTCCTCGCCATCGAGCAGCATCCCGTGCACATGCCCCGAGCCATACATCAGCCAGTCAACCGCATGCCCATCCGGCCGCACGGTACGTCGTCGGTTGCCGAGCTCGTCGTATTCGTGGTGCCAGACGTAGCTACGCCGCTCGCCGAACAGATCGTACGCGTGATGTTCGCGCACCAGATTGCCGACCGGATCGAAGAAGAACTGCACGCGGCTGTACCGGTTCACCGCGTCGATCAGCCTGCCGCTCCGGTCGTAGGCAAACCGCTCCTCGCTTTCCCCCGCCACACGCTTCATCAGGCGACCGGTTGCGTCGACGTCGATCGATATCACGCAACCCGCTTCATCAACCGAAACAAGGCTGCCGCTGTCCGGGTCGTATTGATAACGCGTCGACTTGCCGTCAAAACCGATTTCCTCGATCAACCGCCCCGCCGGATCGTAGTGGAACTGGTACGTCGCAAGGTTCGCATCGGTCAGCGCGGTCAAGCGGCCGAGACGGTCGTAGCGATACGCAATCGTCTGCCCGAGCGCGTCCGCGCGGCTCGCAATACGACCCACTGCATCGTAGCCGTATCGGGTCGATCGATTGAGTTGATCCGTATGCCGCAACAACCGACCTTCAGCGTCGTATTGCACGTGCTCGACACCAGCCGGCGAACGCGTCTCCGTCAATTGGCCGTTCGGGCCATAACCATAGGCAACCACGCCACCGGACGCGTCCTTTGTCTCGATCACGCGGCCGATATCGTCGTACCGCCACTCCGTCTTCTTTCCGGAGCAGTCCGTGTAGCTCGTCAATTGCCCGGCGTCGTTGTATCCAAGCGCCTTCGAGCCGCCCTTCGCATCGGTGATCTGCGTAGGCAACCCCTTGTCGTTGTAGGCGTACTTCGTCGCATGCTCGAGCGGATCGATTTCTTCGACGAGATTGCCCGCATCGTCGTACTTGCGCTGCCACACATGGCCGTTCGGATCGACGAGCCGGATCATCCGATCCTTGCCGTCGTATGCCATCTCGACGATGCTGCCGTCCGCGCGCTCGTGCCAGGTCCGGTTGCCACGTGCGTCATAACGCATCTGCTCAATGCTGCCGTCTTGCAGAATGTGCAGCGTCAGATTGTTATGCTCGTCGCGCCGGAACCATTCCTCGCTGCCGTCCGGATAGGCGATTCGATAAACGTATCCCTTGATGTTGAAGTAGTAGCGTGACATCTGACCGAGCGCATCGGTCACGTAGGTCAGCCGAATGTTCGGATGCCATGCAAGGCGGATATCGAGGCTGCCGTCGTCCGCGTACTCGCGCACGCATTTCGCGTTCGCGTTGTCTTCAGCGTCCGCGCCGTCCCATTCGAGCGTCATCCCGCGGCCGGTGCGATCGGTATAGCGCGTCACGAGATGACGGTGGTACTGATAGCTCCACGCGTTGCCATACCGGTCGGTTGCGCGCACGAGATCGCCCGCTTCGTCATAGGCGTAGCTCGCAAGCGTACGGCGCTTTCCATCGTCGAGCACCTGCTCGATCAGCACGATCCGGCCTTGCTTGTCGTGCTCGAACGACAGCACGTTGCCGCTCGCATCGATCAGGCGTGCCACGCGGTCGAGCGCGTCGTAATCGAGCGTGATCGCATTGCCTGCACGGTCCTTCTGCATCGCAAGCCGGAACGCATTGCCGCGCCGTTCATACACGTGAAGCTCGTCGTGGCCGTATGCGATCGCGACCCACGTCTCGTCCAGACGCGTCAGCGTCAGGTTTTCCGCGAGATCGTCATGCACACCTCCGGCTGCAAGCGCTCGATATTCGATGCTGCGCCCGCTGGCATCGCGAAAGAACCATGTATCGCCTTCGACATCGATGCGCGTCGTGTATGGCGTGAGCCACCGCGCGCCAAGTTCTCCGTTGTCGTATGCAGAGAGGCGCGACCGGTACGTGCGCGCCCAGACGAGCGGCAGTGCGCCGGGCAGTTCAAAGTCCGTGTGAGTGAACGTCTCATCGCCGAAAGCAAAATCGATCGACCCGGTCGATGCGCCAATCCCGCAACTTTTACAAGGACTCTGGCCGGCGCCTTCCGCATGCGCCTGCTGTCCGATCGCACCCGCCGGCTCCTGAGGACGATCGTGCTGCGCGCGCCCCTTGCCGCCGGGCGGCACGTCGGCGGTCTTTTCGTGAAGCTTCCCGCGTGCGCGCACTCTTGCCACGGCCTCGATCACTTGCGCGATCAGCCACAGCATCTTGCCTTCTTCGCTGCCGTTCAGATCGCGGATCGCCTTCGCGACTTTCGGCGCCTCGTCCTTCAGGAACGCGACGATATCGCGGAACGGTTGCAGCCACGAATCCGGAGCAAGCTTCGCCGCAGTCCCGACCGTCGCGTTCCCGGCTTGCTTCCCCAACGCGATCGAACCTTCGTAACCGTACTCGATCGCATCAACCACCAGCATCGGGTTGTACCAGGACCGCTTGTCCATCTTCCGGGCGATCTGTGCAGTACGCCGCACGTTGGCACTGCTGTCGAAAATTTGCCCTTTGAGGGCGAGTTCCAGCCCGGTAGCAATACCGAGCATCAACTCCTGCGCCTTATGCGCGCAGTCGTTCAGCAGTTCGACAAGAACGTCCTGCAGGGTCTTCAGGAAGTTCTCGATTTCGGTCGCGGCCGCGGCGTTGACATGCGTGACGAGCACCGAAATGAGCGCCGCGCCGAGATTGCCGCGAGACACCAGCAATTGATTGCGCACGAGCGCCAGCAGCGGCCGTGCCGACAGTCGGAACGACGCGAGTGGCGGCGGAACCGGAATGACGCCGATCAGGTTGATCGCAAGCCCAAGGTAATCGAGCAGATTGGCGTGGCGCTTCTCGACGATCATCACGATGTCGCACACCGCATCGTAAAACGCCATCAGGTTGCCGATGATCGGCACCGCGCTTGCGAAGGTCTTGAGATCCTCGAACGAAATGTGATTGCCGCTGATCTTGAGCAGCCACTTGTTGAAACGGTCGCCTCCCGCCGCTACATCTTTCGGCGAAATATCGCTGAGCCAGGAAACGGCCTGTTCCTTCTCGGCGCCAGGTGGAAGTTGTTGTGCCATGTCGTTGTTCGTTCAATTCGTTTTTTCAAGACGGCTGACGAGCCGCCCTCTCAGGATTTCAGCGGTCCGCCGAACCCGCTCGTCGGAAGCTTCATGCCGGTCGCACCGGCGGCTGACGCCACCGTCGTAGCGCCCTTTCCGGCGATCCCGGCGACACCGGGTAGCGCGCCCTGCAGCGCACCGGATGCCGCATTCGCAGCCGGCGCGGCCAGCGCCGCGAGCCCACCTTGGCGAGCTGCCTGCACCATCCCGGCCACCTGCTTCGCGGCACTGCCCAGGCTCGATGCCGTCTGTAGCGCGGAAACCGCGCCTGCCCCACCCAGCGCACTTGCCGCGGCCGGCAATGCGGAACTCGCCAGTCCGCCCAACGCAGCACCGGCTCCACCTCCGCTCGCAAGCCCCATCGCAGCCGTCGTCGCCGCAGGCGCCATCCCCTTCAACTGGCTCGCGAGTTGCTCCGTCGCCGCGGCTTGCGCCGCCTGCGGCGACGGCTCGACGGGCTCGACCGGCCACTGCGCCTGCTTGAAGTAATTTGCGGGTTGAGCCGACTCGCGCGGATCCTTCCCGAACTCGACACGCACCGCACCCGGCGGCAAACCGCTCACAGCCGTATAACCGCTGTTGTCGAGCGCCCCTTTCTTCAGCACGGCGCCGTTCACGTCTCTCACCGTGAACAGCCCGCCCTTCACTGCCTCGCCGTTCACGTACTTGTGAAACAGCTCCAACTGCCCCGGCTGGTCCGGCCGCGGGCTCGGCAGCGGATATCCCATGCTCGCCGGCCCCGCGAATGTATGCGACGCGCCCTTCACATCGACCGCACCCGGCGTATGAATCTCGATGTTGCCGTCCTTGATGCGGATGTACCCGCCGCCACTCGTCAGCAGAATCCCCTGGTCGGCCGCGATCTCGATCCGGTCAGTTGCGGACACAACCTTCACCGCCTTCTGCGCGGTCACCTCGACGTTGTCCGACTGCGCCTGGATCTCGACCTTGCCCTTGCCGGCGAACAGCTTCATCCCCGCGTTCTGAACGAACAGGCTCAGCTTCTGCCCGATGCTGCCGATCAGCGACTTGCCCGCGGCGACGTGCACGCTCTGTCCGCTCGCGACGTTCACGTGATCGTTCGCGACCACGTGCAGCGACTGCTGTGTCGACATCCCGATCCCCGACGGGCTGCCGAACAGCATCACCGGCTCCTTGAACGCATTCGCGCTGCCCGTGCCGCCGCCTGCCGTGCGTCCGCCTGACGCGTTGCCCGACGCGCTGTCCTGCGTCGCGTCGGTGAACGCGCGCATCGTGTCGTGGGCTTCCTTGAGGCTTTCCGCCTGATGCTGCTCGCTCACGCCCGACATCGCCTCGACCAGGCTTTCGCCCGTCACCAGTTGCTGCTGCGCTTCCTTCACGTCGAGCGGCTGGCTGTTCGGCGCCTTCGGGTGCGTGGTCACGTACAGGCCCTGACTCGCCCGCACCGCGCCATACGCATCCGAACGCAGATCGAACCCGCTGCCCAGATACGACCCGCGCGAATTGCCGTTCTGGTCGATCAGGTAGCCGAGATGCAGCAGGCTGTTCGCGCTGCTGCTCATCAGCTGCACGCGGTTCTGCCCGGTCGCGTCGTCCATCACGAGGTGGTTGTAGCCGCTGCCCGAATACTCTTTCGATCGATACCCGGACAGAATCCCGTCGCTATGCCACTGCGGCTGGTTCGCGCCGTTGTACACGCGCCCGACTGCCAAAGGCCGGTCGCAATCGCCACCCACGTAGTCGATCAGCACTTCCTCGCCGATGCGCGGCACGTGCACGCCACCGTAACCGCCGCCGGTATCCGACTGCACGACGCGCACCCAGCACGACGCGTTCTCGTTGCCCGGATTCAAACGATCCCATACGAACTGCACACGAATCCGGTTCAGC
Source organism: Burkholderia sp. Bp9015 (assembly GCF_003853505.1). NCBI lineage: Bacteria > Pseudomonadati > Pseudomonadota > Betaproteobacteria > Burkholderiales > Burkholderiaceae > Burkholderia > Burkholderia sp. Bp9015. The sequence goes on along the minus strand of NZ_QTPZ01000024.1, from coordinate 28,427 downwards.
TCATCCGTATAGACTTCCTCGCCCTGCGGCCCGACGACGATGGCCGTCTCGAGATGCATCTTCGGCTTCTCGTGCTCGAACGGGCTGCGATACGGCACGCTCACGCGCTGCGCTTCGACCTCGACGAGATAGAAGCCGACCGAACCGTCGTCATGCGGCACGCGGAACGCGGCGTCGGCACCGTAGCCCTCCTGCGCTTGCGTCAACGCGTCGCGCAGGCTGTACGGAAAGTCCGCGCTGCTGCTCGCGACGGGCAGGTTGTTCTCGATCCACCATTCGACGCCGATCGCCGCGAACTCGCGCTGGTCGGCCGGATCGCGATCGTGTTCGGGATGATCCGCCAGCGTAAAACGACGGCCGGCATCGATCGCGCGCACGCCGCCCGCGCCGTGGAAGCGCTTCGCTTGCGACTCCCATTCCTCCATCCGCAGCTTCGTCAGATGGTCGCCGCGCGTCTGGTCCAGATACGTGTACGCACCGGTGTACTCGTAGACTTCGAGCTGGTCGGGCAATTCGCCCTGGCCGCCCATCGTCGGCAGCGTCGTGCCCTTCGGGTTCGACGGTTGCGACGGATTCTTGTAGTCGAACGTGCGCGTCGTCCGGGTCACGCTCTGCAGCGTGCGCGAGCCCGACCATTGCGTGAACGCGTCGGCTTCGCTCGCCGCGCCGCCCCGATAGAAGCGCACGGTCTCCGGCGACAGCGGCGCGAACGCCTGCAGGTTGTCGGTGATCACGAGCGTATGCGACTTGCCGTCGTCGGCCTGCTGCCATGTGCTGTAGAGGCCTTCGCTCTCCATCAGCCGATGCACGAAATGCCAGTCGGTGTCGTGCTGACGAGTGTATGAACGGCTCGGCAGCGGTTTCGACAGCGCGAAGCGGAAATGCCCCTGCGCCTGCGGATGCTGGTTCAGCACGTCGCTGATGATCTGGTCGACGGTCGTGTCGTTCCAGAGCCGCTGGTCTCGGCGAAACTTCAGGAAATGGATGAAATCGGCGAACGTGAGCTGATAGGTCGTGAGCCCGCCGTCGGCGCCGAGGCGGCGCGCGGTGTGCACGTACCCGTTGATCGGCCGGTAGCTGCGATCGCCTTGCTGGATCCACAACGTGACCGGCTGCGCGATCAGCTTTTTAAGCTCCAGATCGCTGTCGGTCGACAGCACATCGAGCGTGAATTCGTACGCGCGCCCGATGCGCGACCGGCCGACGGCCCGCTGCACGGTCAGCACGTTGGCGCCCAATGGCGTATCGAGCTTCAGCAGCCGGTCCTGCTGAAGCAACCCGCCGCGCAATGCGGCAACAGTGTTCTGCATGTTCATGGCAACGGCCTTTTCTTCTTTTGACGCGCCCTCGGATGGCGCGTGATGCGATTTTCGCTCGCGCGATTTTACAGACAAATTACTAGCCGACTCGGAAAATGACCTGATTTAAAAGAGTATTTTTAATCGTTGGTCCGAACGTCCACGGCAAACCTTTCTAACGCTCGTCCAGCGCTCACGTGCCACGTCGTCACACCGCGCTGCCACCCCGCCGCCCGCTGAAATCGATTGCAATCAGGGCCAATTCGACTTCCGGCGCCGCCCGGTTGCGAGTAGTGTCTACGTGCCCGTCATTCGGCCCGGCCCGGGCACGATCGATGCCCGGTGCGCCATCACCACACTAAACACTGGAGATCCACGATGAAACGTTCGAAGTTCCTGCTATCTGGCCTGCTGCTCGCGTCGGCCCTCGGTTTCACGGCCGTCGCCGCGCACGCCGAAGACCTGCTCGACTCGGTGAAGAAAGCCGGCGTGCTGCGCGTCGGCCTCGAAGGCACGTATCCGCCGTTCAACTCGCGCGGCACGTCGGGTCAGCTCGAGGGCTTCGACGTCGACGTCGCGAATGCGGTTGCCGGCAAGCTCGGCGTGAAGACGCAGTTCGTCCCGACCGAATGGAGCGGGATCATCGCGGGGCTGCAGGCCGGCAAGTTCGACGTGATCGTCAACCAGGTCACGATCACGCCGCAGCGCAAGGAGGCGCTCGACTTCAGCGAGCCGTACACGTACTCGGCCGCGCAGCTGATCCAGCGCAAGGACGACACGCGCAACTTCAAGTCGCTCGAGGACTTCAAGGGCAAGAAGCTCGGCGTGACGCTCGGCACCAACTACGACCAGATGGCGCGCAGCGTGCCGGGCATCGAGGTGCAGACGTATCCTGGCGCACCGGAAAAGCTGCGTGATCTCGCGGCAGGCCGGATCGAGGCGACGCTCGACGACCGCCTGATGCTGCCGTACATGATCAAGACGTCGAACCTGCCGCTGCGCTCGGGCGCGGTGCTGAACGGCGGCAAGCAGGAGATGGCGATCCCGTTCCGCAAGGGCAATCCGAAGTTCGAGAAGGCGATCAACGATGCGCTGGAGTCACTGCGCAAGGAAGGCACGTTGAAGAAGATCTCGATGCACTGGTTCGGCAGCGACGTGACGGTGCCGGTCGCGCAGTAAGCGGTTCGCCGCGCTCGCGTTGCGTCACGTCACTCGCTGCGGCGAAGGCGTGACGCCTCTTCTCTCCCGCTCTCTTCGCTCAGGCCGCTTCGTCGAAGCGCGCGAGCAGCATCTGGCCGATCGGCGTCAGCGCCGGGCGCGCAGCCACCTCATTCACGCGTACCTGCGTATCGTCGACGAGCCGCTTTTCGACGAGCACGGCGAACGCGGGGTTCGCCAGGTCGACGCTGTCCGGTGCGCGGGCTATGCGCAGCAGCATCGAGAATTCATGCGGACTCAACATGGTCCTTGTCTCCTGATCGTCCGCGATCCGGTTCGAACGGCGTCGATCGTGTTTTTGAATGGAATGACGCGAGGCATAGTCGATGCGCCGCCGGGAGCGAGATCCCGGTTGACCGTTGCGCGACGCAAGCACGGCGTCGCGTGCGGGTTACGCACGCCCGAATCGCGACGGTGGCGCCGCGGCGGAACGTGCAACGTTAGGGGCGCAGCATGACGCGGGCGTGACAGGGAAAGGGGGGCGCAACGATGTGCGATGCGCACTCGGATTGCCAGCGCAGCGCACGTCGTGCGGATCGGGGCGGGAGCGTAGGCATCTTCAGCCTCGAGGGCGATGCTTGTGACCGAGTTGGATGCCGTATGCCGAAGCCGGTTTGCCATGCGGTCGGCGTCGCGTGTTTCGCCTTGGATATCCAAAAAAACAAAGGGCCGGGAGAATCAATCTCCCGGCCCTTCGTTCAATATGGTGCGGCTGCAGGAATGGAACAAATCAACCAATCCCACGCCACACAAGGGCAGCCCAGACAAATCCTCAGCCCCATGCCCCCAAAAGTGCCCCCAGCAGATACTTACTGCGAATCCTTCAATCAACCGGACTCCATCGTGTATCGCGCAGGACAGCAGTGGACGCACGCCCTTAGTATGGCTCATGCTCGCGTCTACTGAGTATCACGTGTTGGAATCGGCGAGCGGCCACCACCCATCACAGAGCGTTGAAGTCGATCCCAAGCCGCCAGATAGCGATGCTTCGGAATCGCGGCCAGTTGTTCGTCATGCACGACCAACACGCGCTCCACGTCGGCCAACTCGTTCTCGTAAAGCGCCCACGCCTCGCCGCGTTCGGCACGCGCGATACAAGCGTCCAATACAGTCTCCGCTCGTCGATACAAATCCAGGTCTGAGCCGGAGGTCGTCTCGCTGCGCATGAAGAACGCCAGGTAGACGACTCGCAGCAGACAGGTGACTTGGTCACAATCCCCGTTCCCGGAACGAACCACGGCCAGTGCCATGTGATTCTCCAGTGACAACGATCGCACCTTCTCGATCGACAGCGGTAGCAACATCTCTTTCGTCAGAGGTACGCCCCGATGGCGCTTACCGACTCGCTTCACTACCAACTCCCCCCTGTCCCACGGCTGCCTTTGCTACGGGTTCAGCGTACCCAACGCGCATCGGATCAATCAAACGCTACTTATCTTCTTCCCCCGAGTAAGCAAACTCGTGCCAACGCCGTGCCTTCTTGGAAGTGGGTCCCAAGCGACCAGGCGGAAACCGCATGTTCATAAACTTCGCTCGACCTTGCTGGTCAACCTCAGGATTTCCACTGCTATTCTTCATCACGACATCCTGAACTCTACCCTCATCGTCTAGCAGCACCCGGAAAATCGCCTTTCGTGGCCCAGCGTCTGATACATGCGCCTTGTCGAGCAATCTATCTAGAAGCCCCATTGCACTCCTCTACCGATCTGATCTTCAAACAACAGCATTGAAATTTCTAGCGCTTGCTGTCGTGTACCAAGCCACGCCATCTGGGCGCCCCGCCCTGCTTTCCGGCCTATGAAGCTACCCCTCGGTCAGCAGACGACAGCCACGTTCGACTACAACGTGCGCAACTGCCACACCGGAATCTGTATTGGCGTTCTCCGTTCGCCGCCAACGGACGATTCGTCGGCCCCAACAGTCGGATCGGTCCAACATGCCCGCATTTCGCGCACGTTCGCACAATAGGTTCGCGACTAATGCACAGCCTGGCCCGTGCCTCCATACGACCAGTAGGATCGAGCATCAGCAACCATTGACGCAAGCCATATACCCAACGACGAACCACCTCAGAATCGACTCCGAGCTCAAGGGCAGCAGCCTTACCGGTCTCCCGCCATCCCAGCATCCGCGTGAGTTGCCGAGCATGCTTGCGCATATGAGGACCATTCAACGGCGTGTTCGATATTCGCGTGAAATAGGACAAGCACGCGCGACACCGAAAGCCGGGCAGTCCATTAGGCCGTCGCTGTGGATGATATTCCGTGTGTTCGCTGCCACACCACGGACATTGCGGTGACTCCGTACTCTGACTCAACGCCGTCTCGATCCGCTCCAGCAAAAACGCTGACAGCACCGCATCCTCGACTCGCTCGACGGGTCCGGGAGCCAGCCAGCGTTCCGGCAATTCGCGTTCGCTCCACAGTACGCGATCCCGCACCTTCGCTTCGAGCGCCGCATCACTGACGCTCGCCACACGTGCCACGACCGGCACGAGCATCTTTGGATGCACCTTGCGACGCACTCGAATTGCCGTGTCGATCGCGTCGTGCATCACTTCGCCTTCGACGCCTTCCCCCCCATCCTGCAACACATCCAGGAGCCGGCTACGCCCGCACTTCGGGCAACGGATACGCCGCCGCCGCTGAGGATCGAATCCGCCCGACAGGAACCCGCCCTCGAATCCGCACTTCGTACAACGTGCGCGCGGTGCAACTCGCACGCCAAGTCGAACACGAGCCTCCCATCGCCCTGACGGATCGAGTTCCAATAGGAAGCGCCGAAACGCCAACAACCACGACAGTACAGCCTTTTGTGTGCGACCCAGCCGTTCACCCGCCTGCATCATCGACATCTGCCGCGACAGCAGCGGAATCATTTCCGTGCCCTTTGCCAGATTCTGGAGACCTGAAAACGGCGTACCGGTCAAGCGATTGAAGCGCTTCTTGCACGTATGACAAAAATAGGTCGGCAGCTTGCTCTTGCCAGAAGGGCGTTCGGCCCGAATGCGTAGCCCGTCACAATGCGGGCATCGCGGTACGGGCGTCGGCGACCGATGAATCAGGTCGTACCACGCCCGCATCAGGTAATCCGTCAGATCCACGTCTTCGGTTTCGGCGTCATTGACGGGCTCTTTTGCCGTGATCGCACCAACCGTGGCATCGAAGCGCCGGACCGCATGGGTTTCACGGTTTTCCCTGAGGATGCCAGGACGAACAGGTTCATCAATTCTGGACATAGTTACGCTACCTTCAATCTGCTACAACGACTCCGTGTGCTGTTGCGCCCGCACCGAACAAAGCAAGGTCAATCTGTTCCGAACTTCGACGATCTCGGACCATACAGCAATCCCTTCGGAGGCCCGGCCGACAGCAAGCGGTTGCTCGTCAGCGCAGCAACGTCATGGCCTTCGTCAGAAAGCGAATGCGCGACCTGCTTGACTGCCGCCTGCACCAGCACACCAACAATCCCGAATGCGCCCACGTTGACGTTATTGCCGATCTCCTTGCCAGTCGCCCGACCTTCGCCCTGCCAAAGCACGTCGCCTGTCTTCAAATCTACGAGTTTCGCGGTCGCTGCAACTATTGTTGTACTGTCGATGATCTGATAAACCGAGCCATATTGCGTCACTTTGGAATACAAGACAGCATCCGCCCCAAAGATCTCGCGCAATTTCGTAGGCGACGTTCCTTGGATTTCGGCCGCATTCGTCAGGCCGTTCTGTTTGAAGGTCTCGTCCATCACTGCAACCGGCACGACGTAGTATCCGGCCTCGGCGAGCGGCTGTGTCATCTGCGACAGAATTCCGTAGGTCGCAGTGACATCGTTGGTCTCGTTCACTGGCGGCAGCACGAGAATCGAGCGCGGCTGGCTCTTCTTGAAAGCCGTATAGTCGGGGCGCGTGACCGACTGTGCGCACGCACTCAACAGCACGGCGATCGACAGCACGGACAGCAGCTTGAATGAAAGTGTTTTGAACATGGCGGGTACGTTACTGTTTGGCAGTTTTTTGTTGCGCGGGCTTCTTCATCAGGAAATCCATGTAGGCGGCTGATTCCGGGAACAAATCCTTTTCAGCCTGGAACTCCTGCGCGGCCTGCTGCCCGTTACCAACGCTGGCATATAGCATCCCGAGATGTGCGTGAAATCCCGGCGGCGGCTTGTTGCCCTTCGCGCGAATCTCCTGGAGTGCCTTCTCAAGTGCGTCAATCTGCTCTTGTGGCGACGTCTTGCCCTTGAAGTATTCATACACCTGCGGCTGATAACCGTTCCACTGATAAAGCGGCGGCGTGGTCGGCGCCGCGCAACCAGCAAGCAGCAAGGCGGTCGCAATCACCGACAGCCCAATACCCCGTTTCATAGTTCTTCCTTATTTTGACGTTTGAATCAATGAACTTCGCGGCGCTTACTGCGCCGTCTTGAGCGAGCCTGCGTCGACCTGTTCAACAAGGTGATTGACTGCTTCCTGAATCGCGAGGTCGAGCACCTTGCCGTTCAGCGTCGAGTCATAGCTCGCGGTACCGCCGAAGCCAATGATCTCGCGGTTCGACAGACTGTATTCGCCCGCACCCTGGCTCGATGCGATAACCTCCGACGTCGTCGTATCGACGATGTTGAGGTTGACCTTCGCATAGGCGACCTGCGTCTTGCCGTGGCCGAGGATGCCGAACAACTGCTGATCGCCGACGTCCTTGCGGCCGAACTCCGTCACGTCGCCCGTCACCACGTAGTTCGCGCCCTTCACAGCCTGCGCCTTCTTCATGAACCCGGCCTCCTGCTTGATCTCGTCGAGGTTCTCGCGATCAAGCACGTTGAAGCGCCGGCTCTGCTGAAGTCGCGTGACGAGGATCGTCTTTGCCTGGCCGCCGAGTCGGTCGATACCGTCGGAGAAGATGCCGCGCATATAGCTCGAACGGTTATCGAACTTGCCGACTGCAATCGCGACCGGCTTGCCGGCATATGGCTTCTGCGCGCTGCTGACGGGTGGCACGTCGAGCGTACGCGACGACTCGGTCGCGCAACCGCTCAACCCAAGAACAGCGGCAGCCGCCACTACCGAAGCAAAACATTTGGATCTTTGCATTTGACTCTCTCCCTTTTCAAGAACCTGCGAATGTGTTTTCAGTCGCGTGCGCATATGCCCAAACGAGTACCGTTACACCATTGACCGAGTAACTGCCTTCATTCGGCGGCCAGTGCCAACGTCCGCTTTCACTTTCCGACGAACGACCTTCGCCTTATAAGGCGGGGGCGAAGTTGCTTGTGATTTTCGAGGTAAGCTCGCTCGTCCGTCGCCGTGCGCAAAAGCAGCGATCGGATCTGACGAGCGTTGCCCCGGTACGCGACCTTGTTGATCGCGACGAGACAACGAAGCCACACTCGCCTTCTCTTGTGTTTTAGCTGGCGTCTTGCCCAGCGTGCGCTTCTGTTCCGCCTCCAGATTCTTCAGCTCGCCCGGACTCACCCAAGCCTCTCGATACTCGGCAAACGTCGACGTAGCCGACAGCACCAGTAAAATTCCAACTACAACCTTGTGCATTTTTGGTGCCATTATTTTTTGAACCAATAACATCGCCTGCTAGCAGCATATCCTTGCGCCCCCTCCCGTCACGGTCGCTTTCGTGATCCCGAATATGGTCGCGTGTCACCCCATTGAGCCGCACAGCAGACGCATCAACACCTACAAATAAAAAATGCATGCCGCCCAGAGTCGGCATGCGAAAGTACCTGGTCGGGGTAACCAGGCACGAGGAAAATATCTAGCTTTCTCGTTTATCTCCCGCCACCAGCAAATCTCACAAGGCACCCGACGCCACGGCTCAGAATCCTCGTCGACGTTCGCGTTGCCGGTCGGCCCGGCATCCTTGCTCGATCGGGCATCCTCGGCGAGCTTAGCCGACAGGCCGGCTCCCGCCGCGTCGCCAGCCGATCCGAGCCCGCCCGCCGTCAATCCCGCCGTCAGCGCACCGGCCACGATATGCAGCGCAACGCGATTGTCGCCACCTTCGGCCCAGTCCTTGGCCTCCCGCAAATACTGCGCCTTGAGCGCCGGATCGGTCGTATTATTCACATTTTTTTGCGCTTCCGCCTGCCTCTTGTCCGCATAAGTGCCGATCTGCTTCGCGATAGTTTCTTACAGCCCCCCAGCCCGCGAAAAAATTCGAGACAGTAAGCGCCAACACCAAAAAAAATAAATCAACAAAAATGGCCCACCGAAATATATCAACGTCTTATCTTCATTCAAATCAAATGCATGTCGAATCAGCTCCGACACCAGAAATGCCCAGAATACACCCGTCCCAAAAGAAATAAATGCAATTGCCAGGAATCGGAAAATTCCCTCGTAAGCGTTTTTAGTCATGGACGACTCGGCTTGGTTTCCTTCGATACATCATTGTAAACCGCAACACCTCTTGACCCAACCCCAAACAGCATCAATGGTTGATTTACCCCTGGCAATGGCATTTTTGTGAGCGGAAGCAATTTAACGTTGTTGTATGCAGGAACCGTAACACCAAACATCGACTGTGGGCGACCAAGCCCGTCGGCAAGTCCAACATTAAGTGTGCGAGGCGCAAAGAGACCACCGACGCTTACACCAAAATTCACGACGTCATACGCCGTCCCACCCCATTTAGGAGAAATGGAAGAGAAAGTCTCTCTCAAAGGGTTATATCCAGCGGCCCCACGACCCATATAAAAGTTGTACAACCCAGAAGCGCCCTCAGTAAAGTCGCTGGCTCCCATGGCAGTCATTGGCCCTCCAACGATACACGCCGGCCCACCAACGCCACATATACCGAGACCGGTAGTCGTCGCGATACCGCCCGTCACCACCTTAATGGCATCCTTTCCAGGGGCAATAAGATTCGCCTTAACATTATCAAAATATTGCTGACCATCCGTATACACGAACAGCCCTTTATCTTGCTGCCCCTTCACCCATCCTATTTCCGATTTCAGATTCTCCGCCTCAACAAGCGAAACGAAGTTTGCATTAAAGGCTGCACTGTTAGGCGGAAACTCCGCCCAACACTGATCTATAAAGCAGGCCGCACGGGTCAAACGCTTCTCAAGTGCCTTATCGCCATTCGCCTTGTCGTGGATGGCCTTCTTTTCGTCCGGATGCAATTGCCGATTGAAGCGATCCACGGTAGTTGAAGTCAGCGCTCCCGTCCCGCCGCCGACCAGCGCGCCAGCTCCGCCTGCCAGCAGATTCGACGCCACGTTACCCAGTAACTCGTCGGCGTTCGCGTTGCCGGTCGGCCCGGCATCCTTGATCGACTGCGCGATTTCATTCAGTTGCGGTGCGAGCTTCGCCGACACGCCCGCACCTGCCGCCCCACCAGCCGCACCCAAGCCACCACCGGTCAACCCGCCGGTCAGCGCCCCTCCAGCGATATGCAGCGCAACACGGTTGTCACCGCCCTCAGCCCAACTGTCGGCTTCCTGCTGATACTGTGCCTTGAGCGTCGGATCGGTCGCGTTATTCGCCTTCGTCTGTGCCTCGTCCCGCTTCCTATCGGCGTAGCTACCAATCTGCTTCGCGATCGTCTCCGACGCCGCTTGCGCCGCGTTGATGAGATCCGACTGGTTGCTCAGGACCTGCTGCAGATCCGGCGTCTTGCTGACCGTGCCGTTCAGATCGGTCGTATCCCGGTTCAGCGTCGCCACATCCTGCTTCTGGCTCGCCTTGTCCGTGATCGTGATGTTGCCGGCACTGATTGCACTCTTCGTGGTTGCGTTACTGCTGTCGCTCTCGCTCACGTAGAGCGGCTGGCCACCGCCCGTATTCTTGCCGCTCGTCTGGCCATGCGTGGCGTAGTTGTTGCCACCATCACCGACGCCGCCACCAGCACCGATCCCGAAGCTGCTCGCGTTGTAGCTCGAACTGTTCTGAACGTCCGAGAACGACAGCGTGCCCGTCGTGAGCTGGTTCTTGTCTGGCGTCGCCGTACTCGCGATGTACGCACCCTTCAGATCCGTATTGCCCTTAACCGTGACGACGAATCCACCGCTTCCAGCCTGGATGCCCGATTGCTCGTTCACGCCCGCGTAGTTGCCGCTCGCATGACCGTTCTGCGCGCTGAAACTCGCGCTGCCGCCGCCCTGGCTGACGCTGAACCCACCGCCCGAACTGCTTTGGTGGGCCTCGCTATGGCTCGTATCCTGCACCGACGCGAGATTCAGATTGCCGCCAACATCCGCGATCACCTTGTTCGCATTGACGTTCGCGCCGATGATATTGGTGTCGCCGCCGCTGATGATCGTTGCCGTGTTACTCGCGTTGACGTGCGTGTTGTTCTGCGTCGCCGCATCCGAGTTTGCATCGCCGTGTGCGCGCGACATTGACGCCGATACGCCGAACCCGCCCGTGCCATACGACACGCCCACGCTCGCGCTCTTCGACTCGTTCGTGCTGCGCGTGCTATCCGTGTCCGTGCTGTTGACCAGATTGACCTTGTTCGTCGCCTGCAGCAGCACATCCTTCGCGGTCACGTCCGATCCCTGGATCGTCACGTTGCCCTGTCCGGCGCTCTTGTCACCCGTCGCGACGAACGCAGCCGTACCGCCGGCCTTCACGCTGCTGCCGTTGTTCTGCGTGCTGTTCTCGGTGAACGTCGACTTGCTGGACGACGAGCCGAAACTCAATTCGACCTTCGCCTCGACCTTGCCCTTGGGATCATTCAGCGCATTCGTCATGCTGCCCGTTGCACCGACCAGATCGACCATGCCGCCCGCCGCCGCAATCGCGTGCAGCGCTGCCGCCCTGCCATCCTGACTGCCGCCCGCGCCCTGCGCCTGCTGATTCACGTTCTGGATCGCATCGATCACCGGCGACTTCACGGCCAGCGTGAAACCCGAACTTTTTACCTCATGGGTTTCTTCGTGATGACGATCCGTCTGCGACGCATCGATCGTCACTTCCTTCGCGATGCCGGTCACATCCTTGCCGGCAACGATGTCGGAACCTGTCACATGGAGCTTGTTGCCAGCCACCATCGACACGCTACCGTCCGTGCTGCCGATCAGGCTGCCCTGCGACCCCTTCACCGTATCGCGGCTGGTATCGATCGTCTGGTTTGTGCCATACGAGATTCCGGCGCCCGCGCTGCCGAGGCCGGACTTCTTCACGTCCTTGTAGTGATATTCGCTCGAGGCTGTGTCCGCTGTCGTGACTGTCAGATCGTGGCCAGCAGAAAGGCTCACGTCGTTGGTCCCTGCGATCGTCGCGGCCTTCGCCGTCAGGTCGTTGCCGGCCTGCACCGCAACCGTGCTGCCCGACAACGTCGTGCCGACCGCATTGGTGTAGCTGCTCGAATCGATCGTGTGTGTCGATTTCGACGACAGGAAGCCGTTTTCTTTGTGATAGTGCTCGTCGTTCGCGCTCGCGCTCTGTTCACCGGCCTTCAGGTTAACGTCATGGCCGGCGCTGACGCCAATTGCGCCCTGCGCGTTGGCGTACGCAGCCGTTGCATTCACGTCATGGCCGGCCACAATCGCCAGGTTGCCGCCCGTCGCGATCTGCGTGCCCGTATCGCTCGACGCCGAGTGTTCCGCGTGGTTGCGGTCGTCCCACTTGACCGCGTCCTGGCTGCTCTGACGAACCGCGTTCAGATTGACGTCGTTGTTCGCGGCCAGCACTACATCGCCGGTCGTCGCAATAACGGCCGCATTGGCGTTCACGTCCCGACCGGCAACGGCTTGAAGCGTACCCGCATTGACCGTCGATACACGATCGATGCCGGTCGCACTGCCATTCGCAGCCTTCGCCGAACTGGTCGTGCTTGTCAGGTTGAGGTCGCGGCCGGCTGACAGCGCTACGGTATTGCCTTGAATCAACCCGCCAAGATTATTGAGGTCCTGGTTCGCACTCGCGAGCACAGTTCCACCCGAAACCGTACCGCGATTCTCGATCGAATCTGCATGGATGATCGTCACGTTGCGGCTGGCGATCGTGCCCGAGTTCTTGTACGTGCCGTTGGCATCGACCGTAACGTTCTTGCCGGAGATGATCGTGCCTTCACCAGTCACGTCCGCCGCGTTCGCGTGCAGATACACCTGCGGCACAAGCACCATCTCTTGGCTGCCATTCGGCAATGTCACCGTCTGATTCACGAGCCAGACTATGTCGCTTGTCAGCGCGGCCATTTGCGCATCGGTCAGTGCCGTGCCAACGTTCAGCCCGAACTGCTGCGACGCCTTCACGCCACTCGCCATCAGCGCTTCGTATTCGCTCTGGTTGTTCGTATAGTCGCCGACGAACCGCTGGCCGGTCGTCTGAATGATCTGTTGCTGAATCAGTTGCTGCTCGTAGAAGCCGTCGCCGATGCGCTTGAGAACCGTATTGGGGTCGACCTTGAGCGCATCCAGCATCGTGTCGCTCGACAACCACTTCCGATAATCGGTAAAGCGCGGGTCCGTCTCGATCAGGAAGTGCCTGCCCGGGTCGCTCGTGACCTGATACAGCGCGTTGTTGGGCAAACGCGTGTTCGGCGTCGCCGTGCGCACGACGACATCACCCACATTGGCCTTCACGGCCGATACGTCCCCCACACCGACACCCGACACGCCCGCGCCGATCAGCACTTGCCCGGCAACATCCTTGCCCGCCACCGGTGTCACGCCCGTACCGCTTGCGCCCTGCGCAGCGGACGTCGCCGCGGCCACGCTCTTGATCGGATTGGACGGTTTGCTCGGATCGGTCAGCACTACCGGCAGATCGATCGTTTGTGACGGAATGGCCGGCGAGTAGTTCGTCGTCGAGGTCGCGCGTTCGTCGCCATGGAAGGCGCCGGCGGACTGGACCCAGGTATAGATCGCCTTGCCCGAGCCGGTGAACGTTTCAGTACCGATCGCACCGATGTTCTGCACGTTCATCGGATTGTTGCCGTCGCCGGCCACGATCTGGCTCTTGTCGTTGACGCCGGAGGGCGTGTTGATCGTGATATGTCGGCCAGCGGTGATCGTGCCGGGTTGCGAAGCCGTTACCACGTCCTTGGTCGATTTCACATCGACCGTGTAGACGGTATAGGTCTGCACAAGGCGGTTCGACACGTCCGCGTTATAGCCGACCAGCGCCTGGTTCAGGTTCTGATAGGCCGCAACGGTCGCCTTGTACCACTGTTGGAACGGCGCACAAGCCGCACTGGTCGAGTCCAGGCATGATGGGCTCTGCGGCCCGAAGACTGGCGGCTTCTGACCAGTCACATCGGCTTCCGTGGGCGGCTTGATGGCGAACCAATCGCTGCCGACGCCGCGTCTGCCGTTAACCAGTCCAGCACCCGCAGTCATGGCGAATGGCCCCGACGTCATCCACGCCGGATTCGCGTCCGGCGGCGGCGCTACGCCGATCGTTGCCCAAATGTCAGCCGGGACGGTCCGATACGCACCGCTTTGTGCGGCTGCGCCGTCCGCACCAAAGTTGCTTGCGGGATACGCGGTGTTATCGATCTTGCCCGCGACCCCGTTCATCGTGTACTTCGCGTACTCGGCGAACGGATATTTGGTTGACGGCAGCAGAATGAACTTCTGGTCGTCGTCCAGCGCCCACTGGTAGTCCGTGCCTGGATGAATTTCCTGACTGTTCTTCTGGTACAGGTAAACGGTCGACGGATCGATTTTTTCAGTCGAACCCGGTACTTGGTACCACAACTGATTGCCGCTGTCGGTCGTGACGGTCGAGGTCTGGAAGTTCGAATTCAGGTTCTCGAACCGGTTCGCGCCGATCGTAATGTCACGGCCGGCATCGATCTGCGCGCCGTTGTTCGTCACGAGCTGGGCGCTGCCGGTTGCCAGATGATTCGCGTCCAGCGCGCCGCCGACTCGAATGTCGTTGCTCGCATAGATCAGTGCATTGTTCTGGTTCTTGAGTGTCTGCGCGCCAATGTCGAGGTCGCCGCGCGATGCGATCACGCCACCTACGCCTTGGGCATTCCGGTCGTTGACAACCGCGTTCGCACCCACCGCGACGGTATCGCCGTAGATCCGGCCACCGGCATTCGTGATGGTGTCCCCGGCTGTCACCGTCGTGGTACCACCATCGATCAGTCCTTCGTTCGTAATCGACTGGTTCGCATGAATGTTGGTGGCAGTGCCTCCGAAAATCTCGCCGGTCGCACGGTTCTGGATCGCATTGGCGTTCACATTGGCGACATTACCGGCCGACAGTGTGCCGCTGTTGTCGAGCGCGCCGCCGACCGTGGTCGTCAGATCATGACCAGCGACGATCTGCCCACTGTTGGTCAGATTGCCTTGCGTCGTTACGTTGACGTCGCCCGCCGATTGGAGCTTGCCGTCATTGTTGAGCGTCCCGGTCGAGACCGTCAGTCGCTGGCCGCCGTTGATGTCGCCCTGGCTGTTGATCAGCGTATTCGATGCCATCAACGTTGCCGTGCCTTTCGACTGGATGCTCCCCGACGTGTTGTCGATCGTCGGTGCTGTGAGCTTCGCATCCTTGTCCGCGCGAATCGAGCCGGACGTATTGTCGATCGCCTGGTTGGCGTTCAGCGTAACGCTTGCGCCCTCCATCCCTGCCGTCAGCCCCGGCACACCTGCCGTCGTTGGCAGCGTCGAATTGGCGGTCTGCGCGTTGCGAATCGTATCGCCCGTCACCAACAGCGCGCCGCTCGCGTGCATCGCCCCGCGCGTGTTGTCGACCGTCGTACCGGACACCGTTACGTCCCGGTTGCCGCCAATCTGGCCTGCCACGTTCGACACCGTACCGGCGCTTCGTACTGTCAATGCACCGTCCGCCACGAGCGAACCCGCGTCGTTGGTCACGGATGCGGCATTGACGGTCGCCGCACCGCTCGACGAGATGGCACCACCTGCGTTGTTCAGCGCTCCGGTTGCCAGCGTGACGCCATTGCCGAGAACCTGACCACCCGTGGACTGCCCTGCCAGTACGCCGTTGTCGAACGTCTGGCCGTGCGTATCGATGTCAACCGCTCCCGTTGCCTGCACCAAGCCCGACCGGTTATCGAATGCTCCCGACCGACTCGTCAGTGATTGGCTTGCCGCCACTTTACCGAGCGTGTTGTCGATCGCCCCCTGTCCGGACGCGAGCGTGACGTTCGCCCCCGTGATCGTGCCGCCCGAGTTCAGCAGTCCAGCATTGGACAGGGTCGTGTCGCCTGATGCCAGCAGCTTGCCGCCAGCGTTGTCCGTCGTGCCAGATGTCGTCACCGCCAACGCGCCGGAAACCGAACCGATGGTGCCACCGTGGTTCGACACGGTCTGCGCCGTCACGGTCGTGTCGTGTGTCGCCGCGATCGTGCCGCCTGCATTCGTCAATGCGCCTGCTACAGTGAGCTTCGCCGCATCCGCCGACACCGTGCCTTGCGAATTGTCGAACGTACCGGCCTGCGTATTCAGCGCGCCAGCTGCGGTAATCTTGCCCTGGGTATTGTCGAGTGCCTGAGAGACGGTCAGCGCCATGTCGCCGGTGGACGTACCGATCTGGCCTGCACGGTTGCTCAGCGTGCCAGCGGTTGCGGACAACCCGGTCGCCCCCACCAGCTTGCCGCTATCGTTCGACAGCGTGCGCGTGGCAGTCAGCGACAATGCATCCGACGTTGATCCGACCTGGCCGCCCGCATTGGCGAGATCCCCCGTCTGGATTTGCGCACCGCGCACGGCCGTCATACTGCCGTTCGAGTTGTCGATCGTATCGCTTGCAACGACGAGCGCATTGGCCGAACTCACCGTACCGCCAGTGTTCGTCAGGGACTGCGTCGCACGCAGCGTCGTGTCGCCGGTGGCCGATCCGATCGTACCCGCCGCGTTGCCAATGCTGTTTGCCGTCACCGACAGGCCATTGCCGCCGACCATGGAGCCCGACTGATTCGAAACGTCGCCCGTCGCCGTCACGGTCAGTGCGTCAGTGGTGCCGATCTTGCCGCCCGCATTCACGACATCGGTCGCGGTGATCTGTGCGGCGTGTGCGCTGATCGATCCGGCCGAGTTGTCGAGACGGGCCGTGTGGATGGTCAGGTCGTTACCAGACGCAAGCTTGCCGTTTGCGTTGTTCAGCGATTGCGTGACGTCGAGCGAGGTATTGCCTGATACGGAACCGATCTGTCCCTGTGCATTGGAAACCGTATTCGCCGTCAGCGTTAGACCATTGCCGCCTGCAATCTTCCCGTTATCGTTCGCGACGTTCCCGGTCGCCGTCAGTGCGAACGCGCCCGTCGACGTGCCGATCTCACCGGCCACGTTCGTCAGGTCGGTTGCAGCGATCTGCGCCGTGCGCGCCGTGATGTGCCCTTCGGTATTGTCGAGCGCACCGGACGAGTTCAGCGACAGCGCATCGGCCGCCAACGTGCCGGACCGGTTCGATACCGATTGCGCGGCCACATTCGCCAGGTTCTGCGAACTGATGACGCCCGAGTCGTTGACCAGTTGCCCCGCATTCAGCGTCACGTTCTGACCGCTCATCGTGCCGGCGACGTTCGACAGCGCGCCGTTCGTCGTGACATTGATTGCGCTGGCCGCATTCACGGTCCCGTGGTCGAGCGTGACGTCGTTTGCGAACAGATTGACGTTATCGCCCGCTGCGAACGTGCCGCTGCTCATCAGATTCGCAGCGCGTGCCGTGACGGAGCCACCGCCGACGAGATTACCTGCGGAATCTGCCCCCGCGTATGCCTGCCCGCTGTTGTCGAGCGAGGTTGCCGCAATGAGGTTCGTGTTGCCGCCCGACGAAATCGTTCCGGCGTTCGACAATGCCTGCGACGCGTTCAGATCGGTGGTCTGCGTACTGACAATCGTGCCTTGCTGGGCGACGTTGGCGCCATCGATCCGGGTGTTCGCGGCCGATTGCAGACGCGCGGTCGGCGCAATCGTCACATCGCCGTTGTTCGAGACTTGAATATCACCGGTCAGTGACGTGACGGAACCCGCTTCTCGCACGCCCACCCCAGCCTCGGTCCCGATCATCCGGACACTATTGGCAAACATGCTACCCAACGCTTGCACGTCGATCGCGACGCCCGGCGCTGCGCCGGTACCGGTCTGTGCCTGCGCAGTGCTGCTCGCATAGTCGACCCGGTTCGCTCCCGCCACTGCGTTGATCGAATCCGCCCACACCTGACCGTTGATCGTCATCGCGCGCGCGATCAGGTCGATCGCACTGCCATGCGCATCGAGCCCTGCACCGGCGATGCCGATCTGCCCCTGCGTCACGTTGAAACCTGCCAACGTGCCGTCCGGATTGAACGTCGGCACGCCGGTCGTCAGCGTGACACGCGGCACATTCAGAAAACCGCAACCCGCACAGGTGATGCCTGCCGGGTTCGCGATCACGAGATTCGCGCGATTGCCTGCGATCTCGGTCGGTCCGAGCAGTTGACTGGGATTGCCCGACGTGACCTGGTTGACGATCACACGCGCCGAGCTGTTACCCAAGAACGGGTTACCTTGCACCCAGCCGGCGAGCTGCGTCTGTGAATTCTGGCCGCTGTTGACCAGCACCGCGCCCTTCGTCCCGACGTTGTACTGCGTGAAGTTGTTCAGCGAGACGCCGTTTTTCGGCGCGGTGATATTGACGAGCGGCACGCCTGATGCCGACACGCCCACGATCGGATGGGTCGGACCGCTACGATCAGGCGTGATCGGCAGCGTGGCCTGCGCTTCCGCAACGAGCGGCTGCATGCCGAATGTACAGAGCGCAGCAAAGACAGTCGCACGGGCCGCAAACCAGATCGAGATTCCGGAATCCTCGGCTGCCGGACGAACGGCACGCCGTGCACGAGAGCGCTCACCGCCCCCATGCGCCGACGCGTTTTCGTCAACTGCCACCAGCATGCCGCGCACGGCACTGAACACCAAGCGAAAGATTCCGGAATTCATGATCGTTCTATTCTTGAATGCATGTCAGGCCGGCATTGCGCACATCGCGCAAACGACCGGCCCCACTCACGTTACTTGCAGCTCAGTGCCACCAAGCCGTTGATGTTGCCCGTCGTCGTTGCCGGGATGCCGTACGACACGATCAGGTACGGTTGCTTCGCATCCGAACCCATGACCGTGCTCATCAGCGTCGACTTCGTTTTGGAGCTGAGTTCGGTGAGGCCGACCGAGGAAGTTCCGACGAACGACTGGTTCTGGTCGTTGCCGATCGAGTACTGCAGATTCAACGTGTAATTGATGGCTGTATTGCCGAACGTGTTCGTACCGGTTGTCAGCGTCGCCGTGGCGCCAGCAAGCGAACCCGGTGCCGTGTTGCCATCCGCGGACGTCGGACGTGTAGCAAAGGCGAGCGAACATTGCATCTGCACAGGCGAGGTCGCATCAATTGCAACCGGTACGCCGACCGCCCAGACCTGGCCTTGATTCGCGTTATACGTAGCGCCCGACGAATCGGTGCCGTCCGCCCAGCGGCCGATCGCGATGTCGCCATTTCCAGCGAGGTCCGTCACGACGCCTTTCGTCAGCGTCTTGATCGTGCCCGACGAACCATAAGGAATCGCGATATACGCACCCGGCGCCTGCTCCTTGAGCGTCGATACAGGCTGAGAAAGGGCCGCCAGCGTGTAATTCCCGTTCGGCATCTGCCCGCCGTTCCACGACGCGGGCGGCATCAGAACACGAACCGTCGAAACCTGGCTCGAGATCGATTGCGATTGCCCTTCCACACGAATCCCCGACGAAGACGACGCGCTGCCCGACGGTGCTGCGTTCGACGACGCGCCACTCGATGCGGCACTGCTACCGCTGCCACCATCGTCACCACCGCCACATGCGCTCAGGCCAAGCGCTGCCGCCACCGCAAACGTTGCCGCTACGGCTTGAAAAACACGACGCTTCTCATACGCGTTCTGCATAGTCTTTCCTTCTTCTCTTTCTCGATCGACAAAAAACACCGAGTCGCAACATGTCGTTCCGCTCGGCGCGCCCCTACTGCTTAGAACAATGTGCTGACCTGGAACAGCAACGTCGGCGAACTCGTCTTGAAGCCCTGCGGCTTCGACAACGGGAAGCCAAGCGACACGTCGTAGTTCAGTGCGGCACCGAGCACGTTCTTCGGTGCGAGATTGCCGCGCACACCGACAACGGCACCGACCAGCGTTTCGCCGAGCAGGTACTGTGCGGCCGGCCCTCGCACGCGCCCGGCATCGACGCCGGCATAAAGCGCCTGCGTGCCAACAGGCGTCGGCACATACCAGTCAAGTTCGTTGGAAACGACCCAGCCGCTCTCTGCAGCCAGCGTCAGTTGCTGATCGAAGCCGCGCACGGCGTAACGCGTGCCGATCGTGAAATAGTCGGAAGGGGTCAGGGGCGTACGTGCGTTCTGCATGTTCCAGCCGAACTGGTACGAGAACGTCTGACTGCCGATCTTGAAAGGGACCTGGGCGCTGAGGCTTGCCAACTCAACCTGTGTCTTGCCGTCGAAGTCGGGGGTGCCGACCACCGTGCCCGAATTACTGGACAGCCCCGGCAGCGATGCGCGCCAGGCGAACGAGCCGTCGAGGACAACATCGCCGATGTACTGGCGATGTGCGATGCCGAGCTCGTAGCCGATGATGTCGCGATGCTGCACGGGGAGATCGACACCATCCAGCGAGTTGCGACTGATTTTGTGGAACAAGTTGCCGTGAAGCTCCGTACGCGCGTGAGCGTTCCGATAGATCACACCCGACAGGCCAGCCTGAAGCTGCGACTGCACGCCGCTGTATTCGATCGGCGCATCGAAACCGGCCACCGTCTGCTTATAGCGAGAGCGGCTCGCGTTCAACGTCAGCATCGCATAGCCAATCGGCACGCTGTAGTTGGCAGACACCGACTGGTTGCCCTTGTCGGATGCGCCAAAGTTGGCGTTCGTCGTGCCGGCAATTTGCAGCTGGTCGTAGAGGTGAAACAGCGAGTCGAACGTGAACGAGCCAGACAGTTCGTACTTGCCCGTCGAATCGAGGCCCGCGTTGTCCGTCCCGATAACGGCATGCCAGCGCTTGCCGGTTCCAGGGTGAAAGACGAGTTCGGAGTCTCCCGGATTCAGGCCCGGCGCGATGTCGAACGTGGCATCGGACTGGGATTGAAGACGACGCAGATTCTCCAAACCTTGATCGATGTCGCGCTGGTTCAACAGCACTCCGCCCGAAGTGGGTAGTGCTGCGCGCAACCAGCCAATCGTGGGCTTGTCGGCTCGGACCTCGCTGATGCGTCCCGGCACAACGCGTAGCGTCAACGTGCCCGATTGCAACGATTGCGTCGGCACGAGCACGCGAGACGTCACGTAACCGCGCTCGATCAGCGCATTATTGGCTGCATCCTGGATCTGCTTGAGTGCGGTCTTGCCGACGCACTGGCCCACGACCGGTTGAAGGAAACGCGCGAGCCAGCCAAATGTATTGTCTTCCAGCGCGATTTCCTTGATCGGAAAACACGGGTTATCGAGCGGCAGGCTCGTGACGCTGGGCGCCGAAGATTTTTCTCCGGTGGGTGTCAGCACATTGGGGCGTGGATTCAGCTCCTTGGTGGCCTCAAGTTGCTGTTGCTGCAAACGCTGGATTTGTGGGCCGGACGTAGTTTCGGATGGCGGAACGCCTTGGGCTAGCGCAGAAACGCTCGCCAACGCCGAAATCAACGCGGCCGAAGTTTCTCGTTTCTTCACTTGTTAGCGGCGTAATGGTTGGTCTCTCACGCCGAAATCTATCGAAATATTCGCCCGCGCATTGTCAGGGATTGCAAAGGCACTTGATCGATTGACTGCCCAACTATTTTTCTGCAGCAATGCACATGTCCTGCCAGCTCAACACCGCAAATTTCAGCATCGCAATCGACCACACCAAATTGACAATTTGAAACATTTTACAAACCAAAATCCAACACACAAAACGACATTATAAAATTGACTCGACCAATGCTCCCAGAAACCCGAGAGCACCGAGTCACATCGACCAATCCCTTTATTTTTCAATAAAATCAAGACACGCAGCCTATTGACCACCTTCCTTAAAAAACACTCCGTTAGTCGCGAACTTTTTTGCGAAAACCATCGATCCATTTCCATGACCACACCAAACGTCAATCCCTAAAATTGACATTTAAAATTGATTCTTGTGCGCCAGTATGATTTATTGCATGCGATAAAATCGCATGTCACGGTGTCGCGCCTCTACAACGAACTCAGCGGGCGGCAAACCTGACTTCAATGCCGCGCCCTAGTTTTGACGGGTAAGGCCCCGTCCTCGCCAACCCACCTCAAAGCTCTCGTCACAAGGACTGCACGCTCCACATCCCAAGCCACCGCAGTTTCGAGGCAAGTTGAAGCCTCTCTGATCGTCAATCAGTCAGCGCCTGAATACGCTGCCTCTTTCCTTTGGCAAGTGCCGACTGAGCATTGAGCAGCTCGATAACGCTCCCTACACCGATCTGATAGCGGCGTCGCGCCGTCTCGCAGGGATTGTTGCGTGAACGTCTGCAGATTCGAGCTCACGGCTCATGAAGATCCTCTGGAGGCCGCACACGGTAACGCTCAGGGGCAACCAGCCACTCGATCACGTCATCTGAGCGCCAGAGCGTGCAGCGTGGCCCGAACCGCACGGCGCGCGGAAAACGCCCCGCTTGCTCCAACGCCAGAACAGTTTGCCGTGACAGGCGAACGTAGAGTCGCAGATCAGTGAAACGCAGCAGATAACCGGGGACTAGCGGCCCGGTTGGCCACGGCACAGAAGTCTTCCGAGCCATCAGACTGCCTCCGAAACATAGGCAGCCTCTTCGAGTTCATCAGGGAAGCACGCCGCGCGCGCAGCAAGAGGCAAAGCAATCTGCGCCACGCTCAGGCGTGCGGGGTCTTCGGCGGAACAATGCGGAATGCTGTGAGGTTGAGATCGATCAAGCCCAGCCGCATGCGAAGGCAGGCCCTAAGACGATTCAGGACAACAGGTAACATGCCGAGTGTCATGCGGATGCGTTGCGCGATCGTGCGCCATCCCAACCGCACGCATAGACTCAGCATCGCAAGCCACGCGTTGATGCGGCCGACTCGCAGCAAGCTGGCAGAGCGAATCCTGTTCCACTGCGTCCATCCGCACAGGCCGTAGAAGATCGCCACCCAAGCGACCATACCGGCGAAGCAGGCCAGCATCGGAACGCGCTGCGCTTCAACGCTGAACACCAACGTGAACGTCGCAAGTATCAAGAACGAGCCGAGCACCCCAACCGACACCGACCGATTCTCATGTGAGACGCGATCGAGCTGCGAACGGAATCCCTCGCAGCCCAAGCGAATGGCATATGCCGGCAATACATCTGCGTCGCGGCCGGGGCCGCGTCGATACAGATCGAGAGAATCAGGAATCGGGTTCATGACCACAACCTATGCTTCGATCTCCATAAAATCAAGACCGTACGTCCCTAGCGCTCCAGTCCATCGGATGACTGCTCCGGATTCGGCACCGGCTGTGGCTCCTGTAACCGATCGCCCGCTCGCTGTGGAGGAACAGGAAACGTTCTCTGCGCTTCCCGCGCGTGCTCACGTTGCTCCCGCGCTTGCATGAGTTGCTTCCTCCCCACCTCCAGCGCCTCGTCGCCAAACGTTACGTTGAGCCGATAGGCAACGACCAGCATGACAGTCCGCTCCCGGAAATCCTCGCTGCCGCTCACGTCGATGGCCGAGCCGAACTTCTGACGCGCGAGCAACAATCCTGTCAGCATCGCGTCCCACTGCGCAGCATCGGACGCAAACACGACGCCCCAGCCTTCGTCGGTAAACTGCCGCGCGCCCTCGTGCAGATAGTCGACGTTGCCGCTCGCGGTGTCGACGCGCCACGTCCAGTGCTCCATGACCTGCACCCGCTTCGGCGGCAGCGGATCGCGGTCGTCTCCGAATAGCCCGGTGATCCGGTTACGGCGCTCGGGTTCCACTAGTTGCTTGCGCCGGCGTCGCGCCGCATAGGCCCAGCCTCGTAGTTGCGCAATCGCCGCTTCATCACCTTCCCTTACCCGCATCTCTACCCATTCACGATAGGTTTGCGGTCGCGGCAGCGCCACCCGCTCCCCTTCTTGTTGCTCGCGCAGAATCTCGAGTTCACGCGCACGCTCGAAGGCCGATACGGAATACGCCGCCTTGCGTTCGACCGAGCGCATGCCGCTGCTGCGGATTCGCTCGCGCACCTGTCGATGCCGATCCAGCAATGCGCGATGGTCGTTACGGTGCCGAGTGCGCATCTGTTGCCGCGCCGTGTCGAAGTCGCGTTGCTGTTTCGTGCGGTCGAGCTCATAGCTTGCGCGCAGGTCGGCCCGCATGCGGGCCCGTGCTTCGCGGCGTACGGCGCGCGCACCATCGATCTCCCGTTCCAGATACTGTCGCTCAGCGCTTGAGACCCGGATCACGCGGATCGGTTCGACCCACGGTCCAAGGCGCTTTTCCAACTTGCCGCGGCCCAGGTGTTCGTGCACGCTGCTCGCCTTCACCGGCGTTAGGTCGTCGCGCCCTTTCGCGGCAAACACCAGCCCCTGCCCCTTGATGCGTAGCTCCAATCCGTGTCGCGCCAGTGCCTCATGCACGTCCTGCCACGTCACACCAGGCTTCTTGAGCGCCGCCAGCACCTCCTGCTTCGGCGCCCCGCTCACGTACGTGGCGAGGCTTTCCATACCACTGAACACCTCCAAATCGCGTGCCCGTGCCGGTTGCAAGGGCCGCTCCTTTCGATGCGTACGATCGCGCTCGACGACGTGCTGGTCACCATGATCAACGATGACGTACGGTCCGCGATCATGCTGCCAGTCCTGGCGCAGTTCCAGTTCACGCATGCAGCGATCCAGTTTCAGGTAGCTCAGGCCGGGATGCACGGCACGTCCGGTGTCCAGATTCACGCGATTCGCGACGACATGCAGATGCACGTTATCGGTGTCGCGATGGACGGCGAACACGTACTGATGCGCGTCGGGCGGCATGCCCAGCACCTCGAGCGCCGTGCGGCCCGCTTCACGCACCTGAGCCGCATTCGGCTGCTCCCCCTCGCGCCACGAGATCACGAAGTGGAGTACCGGATCCCGCACGCGGGCGCTCCGATCCGCGACTGCATGCATCTCCGCATGGGCCGTCTCCAGCGACAGACAGTTCGTGAACGTCTCGATGTCGGAGGTTTGCCCCTCGTCGGTCCGCGTCACGTACTCGATCAGCGAGCGGAAGCTGCTGCGTGCGTCGCCGCGCTTCGGTGGAATCTTAGCCAGCATGGTCGACGCGCCGAATCGCGTCGATCACAGCGCGCTGCGCGGTTTCGATCTGCCCTATCAACGTGGCGCGTTCATGGGCCGACAGATATTCCTCGCCCCGCAAATGCTTGATCAAGCCGCCGATGCGGCGCTGTTCGTTGCCCAGAACCGTCAGCGCATCGAGCACGCGGCTGGTGGCGACGTTTCTCGTTTTCCGGCCGAATGCACAGGCGCGGAAATACGCCGCCAGCGTGAGGCCGCAATCATTCGCCTTTTGCAGGAGGGCGACGTGTTCGTCCCCCGTCACGCGCACGCCGACGACAATCGTGCGCTGCCTGTTTTCGGTGCCGTGGGTCATGTGAGCGCCTCCTTCGGCGTGAGCACGCGTGGGCGGCGCGCGGGGTTCGGGGTCTCGGGGCAGCGCCCTGAGCAGGGGGTAGTCAGGCATAACGAGCAACAGCGAGTGGCGGCCTGGCGGTGGGCAACGGCGCGCATGCCGCGCGGTTGCACAACCCTCACCCTGCCCCCGCGATTGATGCGCGTCCTCGTGAACGCCAAACGTATCGGAACGAATGCCGCACGCTCGCCGAGCATCCTGGCGTGATCGATTTGCACACGCTGCACACCGCGCCGTCACGGGCGGCGCAGCGAGCAACGCAGCCCCGACGCAAGACCAGTGTGCCGCGCCAACCGGGCTGTGTGGACCATAAAACAGTAAGCGCAGATTTCGGGTTTGGGCAACGGCGAACAAACGCGCGCCCATCAGTGCGCTGTTGTAACGCGAGGTGGTCGATCCTGTTACAGCTGCCGTGCCGTTGCGTGTGTACGGTGAAGACATGCCCGAACGGGATCGATTCCGACAGGACGGCACGATGACCACAAAACGGCAACGCCCCTCGCCCGATCAGTGGGCCAGGCTCGACGCAGCGCTGGAAGGGATGCAGGAACGTACGCCGCCCGGCACCGCTCCACCGCTGGCGCACGAAATCCTCCGGCGCGCCGATACGCTGCGTGCAGCGCTGGAATCGGGCTGGCGCATCCGCGACCTTGTGGCGTTCTTCAAGGACGTCGCCGGCATTGACGTGTCGCCCAGCACGATCCAGACGGCGCTACGACAAGCACTGATCAATGCGCAACCGGATGCCAAGCGCCCGCGTGCGAAACGGCCCCACAAACGCCGCATGACCGCGGCGCCACCGGTGCCGCAAGCTGCAGTGGCAGCCGGCGCTAGTCAAGCCGGCCTGTGGCCGGTCGCTGATCAACCGATTGCAGCATCGGAAGCAAAGACGGACGTGCCACGCGGCCGGGCAATCACGCCGCTGGGTTCGGCATTGACTCAGGGCGCCACGAAGCGGGGCCAACGATGAAATCAGCGATGAAACGATTCGTGATGGTCTGCGGCGACAAGGGCGGGACCGGTAAAAGTCTGAAAGCGCGGGCGTTGGCGGACCGGTTCCGACGCGAACAACGCGACGCGTTGATGATCGATGGCGACGGCGAGATCGGCAACCTGTTCCAGTTCTACGCGAAGCTCGACGTGCACGGTGAGCCGGTCGCCGATCAGATGCCCGACGGCGTCGTACCGATCCGCTTCACAGGTCCAGAACGGGAGCGCGATCAGTTGCTCGCAGCGGTCGATCTCGGTCGGCCGCTAATCCTCGCCGACATGCCGGCCGCGTCGCTCACGCAACTGAAACAGTTCGACGCCGAGACGGGATTTTTTTCGGAACTCGTGCGGGCCGGCTATCGGCCGACGCTCGTCAATGTCCTGTCGCCTTTCAGCGCCAGTACCCGCACGGTGCGCGAGATGATCGAACTGGCCGGGAAACAGGCAGACTATGTCGTGGCGGTCAATCAATGGTTTGGCGATCGCGAAGACTTCTTCATGTGGTACGGCCATGGCAACAGCCCGCCGAGTCCAGGCTACACAATGCTGCCCGAATACGGCGGCATTGAGATCGCGTTGCCGAAGCTCCAGGCTGGTGTGCTTGTCGCAATCGACGAGCAGCTGCTGACGTTTTCCGACGCACGCGAGGATACCAGGCTGACGACGCCCCAACGCTCGCGCTTGCATCGCTGGATGCAGGCGGTGGACGCCCAACTCGATCAAGCCGCCCAGTATCTCGGACTGGCAGGGAGTCCCTGATGAGCAGCGCGGCATTCGACCGGCTGCTCTCGCGGCTCGACCATACGGATCGCGAACGCATTCACGAGATGGCGATTGCCTACGGACTGACGTTCGATGATCCGTCGTGGGTCCCGTTCGCGATCACGCAAATGACCCTGGACGAGCTGAAGGCACAAGCTGAGGACACTGCGAAGGCAATCGAAGAAGCATCGGATCTCGCCCTACGCAAGATCGGCAACAGTGCGCGCGTGGTCAGCAATCAGGCTCAATCGGTAATCGAAGCGCAGTCCAAAGCAGTTCTGAGTTTGCGGGAGACCATACTGGACATCGAACGTGCATCGACTGCCGAGTATCGCAAAGTCTTGGCCGAACTCTCGGTCCGGCAACTTACCAAGCTCGTCGACAAGGGCGCGAACGGCATCGTGCAGGACGTGGCCCGGTGCCTGACCGGAAAAGACGGGTTGCTGATACGCAGCGCGGCCGAGCATGCCGCGAAGCTAGAACAGGCACGACAGCGCTTCGAGGCAACCGTCGATGCGGCAACGAAGAAAGTAGACGCCGCCGCCCGGCAAACTGCCGCATCGACGCGGCGGGGTGTGCGTCAGACGGTGTTTCTGGCAATGGGGGCGGTTGTGGTCTATGCGGCCTTGGTGTTCGGGCTGATGGTGTACTGGAGCAATCATCAGCCGGTCATCGACGTGCCCGTATCAAACGCATGCGGTACTTCGCGGCGCCCAACCCGCCGTCCGCCTTGCCGGGGCCAATACCGGTGCGATGACTGGACCCGGCGAACTCTGTCTGCCAGCGGAAAACCCGATATCAATCGGATCATTCGCGCGGCGCGCCCGGTCTATCGGACGACGCGCGTTGAGGGACGGCCCGCTTGGGAAGGCTATTGCTGAGGAAACTTGCCAATCGCCTCGATGAGCGCGAGCACACCATATCTTTCCCGCGCCTTCAGATCGCGGAACCCAGCCAGAAGACGTTCCTCATCGTGGGTCAGCACGAGCGTGGCCGGCGTAGACGTCCGGCCAGTCAGCAGATACTGAACATCGGCGCCTGCCTCCGCGATCCGGACCAGATAGCCTGCGTCCGGGAATCTCAAGCCATTCTCGTAATTGGACTGGGCCTGCTTTCGAACACCACCGACGTTAGCGAAATCCTCCTGGTTCATGTGCAAACGCCGCCGCTCCTGCCTGAGGCGAATCGAAAAGTTACTCGTATTCGGATCTATTGTTGACATGTGCGATTTTGAGTACTAGTGTGATGAACGTACGCTACCGAAGACGCGACGATATCGCGTCTTGATATACGCGTCTGCTCGTACCCCAACAGGCTTGGATTCGCCTAGGGAGAAATTCCATGTCATCCACCTATGAAATCTGCGGCACCTTGTCCGTTCTCGACAATTTTCGGCACAGTCACGCCCAGCAGTTTGCCGAGAGTATCGCGAACCCCGCCGACGTCTATTTCGCTACCGATGCCGTCACGCACTCCTTCATGACCCGCATTCGCGGCGCGCTCACCGACGACGAAGCGGAGTCAGTCGAAGACACACTGGAAGAATTCTCCCAAAAATGGGCGCGGACCGGCGCCATCTTCAAACGCGTGCGGTATGGAGA